>JACPQO010000075.1 GCA_016190405.1 Chloroflexota bacterium
CAGGGGCACGGCCAGGGCGATCAGCAAGCCCGTGGCAAACACGAAGGCTAGTACTTTCTTACGCATGGAACTTTCCTCCCTTTAACCGAAGTCATTCCGCTTTGGTCGGCTTGTTCTTTTCTTCTTCGTTCGCACCCCCTTTCGTGGTCGCATTGTGCAGAAACAGTGGTGTTATGTTAACACGACAGGCGGCCATGTCAAGTCTTTGGGCTGTGGGCGCCGGGGAATCTTCGGTTAACAACCTTATTCGGCTTTCGCCTGGTTGGAGGGCCCTCCGCTGCGGCCTGCCATGACGCGGGGCGAGAAGGGCAGCCCAATGCCCTGCGCCAGGAACGCGTCGGCCAGACGGCGCCGCAACTCCCCGGCGACGTGCCGGAGGCGGCGCGTGGCCGGGAAGCGACAGGCGGGGCCCTGAGGCCCCGCCCTTGCCCTTAAGCGAGCCGCCTGCCGTTAGGGACATGCCCCCAGGGTGTCGCCGTGCTGGGCGACGTGCTGGTCTGCCGCCTGGTGTGGCAGCGTCAGCGTCTTTCCCTTATGGCAGACCGCTACCTTGTCCGGCGGGCCCGGCGGATGGTTAGCGGAAGCTACGCCGCCGAACACCGGTACTGCCACTGCCACCAGGAGCGCTGCGGCGAACAGCGAGGCGATAACCCTTCTGCGCATGTCTATTCCTCCCTTTTGGGCTAGAATCTTACCGCTGGGGTTGCCGTTTTCCTCTCCCGGAAAGCTCTCACCCCCTTCTGGGCTAAAGCCTCGCCGGCAGGATAATTTTCGCAGCGCCCTACGGCCCCGGAATGGCGGCGTTAGCCGTGGCGCGGCCATCGGCCGAGGCGGGCATACCAACAACCTTCGCTTGGTCGGGTATCGTTACGTGACCTGTGTTCTCAGTGGGGCCCGCCAGCGCCGGGGCCACCGCTCCCGCAAACAGGGCGCCCACTATGAGCAGAGATAGGATCAGCCTTCGCATCGTTCTTCCTCCCTCTTGGGCTAATCTCTTACCGCTGAGCTCGCTGTTTTCCTCTTCCGGAAAGCCATCCCCCGATCCAGATCGTCATTGAGTGCGTTATGTTAACGCAGCATTAGCGCTTTGTCAAGTTCTCGATCTGCCCCGCGTCGCGTCGTCGGCCAAGACTTCGCACCACATCGAGGCGTCCTCCGGTCGCCAGCGTCTAACCGCTGGCCAACACGTGCGGCGGGAAGGGCACCCGGATGCCCTCCGCCACGAACGCGTCGGCCAGGCGACGCCGCAGCTCTGCCGCCACTTCCCAGCGGGCCGACGGCCGGGTGCGCGCGCTGACGGTGACCGCAACGCCAGCGTCGCCCACGGACTCAACGCGGGCCGCCTTGGGGGCGTCGCTAATCAAGCGTTTGAAGTGGGCCTCGGCGGCCAGCTCGCGGCCTACCCGCTCGATGACATCGTTCACGCGCGCCAGGTCCTCGCCGTAGGCCACGCGCACCTCCAGGTTTACGCGGGCGAAGTCGCGCGTGTAGTTGGAGACCACGGAGATGGCTCCGTTGGGCACGGAGTGCACGACGCCGTCGTCGTCGCGGATGATGGTGCGGCGCAGGGTGATCTCCTCGACGGCGCCGGTGACGTCGGCGATGCGGATGACGTCGCCCTTGCGGTACTGGTTTTCGGCCAGGAGGAAGAGGCCGTTGATGGTATCGCGGACGAGGGCCTGGGCGCCCAGGGCAAGGGCGAGGCCGGTGATGCCGAGGCCGGTAACGATAGCCGTTATATTAATCCCGGCCTCGGGCAGGATGGTGATGGCCGCCAGGACGAAGGCGACCAGCCCGACGGTGCGGTTGGCGACGCCGACCAGGGTGTCGATGCGCTTCTGGATCTCTTCGTCGGGGCGGGCGACCCCCCGGAGCACAGCGGCGCGCAGGAGGCGGGGGAAGACCGCGTGGAACAGGAGGTAGGCAGCGGCGGCCAAGGCGGCGATGACCAGGATGTCCTTGCCGCTGTGTTCCAGCCAGGTCTCGAACTCGTCCCAGTCGGCGATGAGAAAGTGTGTCTTGACAGGCATGGTGGTCTCCTTTCGGCGAGAGGTGTTGCCTAAAGGCTAGGCGAACGGTTCAGAGGAGGCAAGCGGGTGCGTCCGGGGGATGGGTTATACTCGGCGCGGAAGGATACCGATGAATCTTCTGCACCGCTGGGCCTGCCGGTCGGCCGGCTGGGGGAGGCTGGTCGAGCGCCAAATCATGCCGTGGACGCTGGAGGGTGTGGAGCTGGGCGACGACGCGTTGGAGATCGGGCCGGGCCCCGGCCTCACCACGAACATCCTGCGCGCCAGGCTGCCGAAGCTCACGTGCATAGAGATCGACGCGGGGCTCGCGGCATCGCTGAAGAAGCGGATGGGCGGGACGAATGTCACCGTTGTCGAAGGGGACGCCACGAGGATGTCGTTCCCCGACGCATCGTTCACGGGGGCGGCGTGCTTCACGATGCTGCACCACGTGCCCTCGGCGGAGCTACAGGACCGGCTGCTGGCGGAGACTTACCGCGTGCTCAAGCCGGGCGGCTGGTTTGCGGGGACAGACAGCCGGACGAGCCTGCGCTGGCGGCTGTACCACCTGTTCGACACGTGCGTGCCGGTGGACCCCGACACTTTCGGCGCCCGCCTGGAGAAGGCCGGCTTCGTGGAGACGACCGTGGACGCGAACCCCTGGGCGTTCCGCTTCCGGGCGCGCAAGCCCTAAGTCTGCCTCAGGAACAGCACCTCGCCCGCGATAGGCTTGAACCCGGCGGCGATTATGGCGCGCACCGACGCCACGTTCCCGGGCGCGACCTGAATGAATAGCGGCTCGCCCTCTGGAATCAGGTGACGCGCCGCCGCCACCAGGGCGCGCCCTAGCCCCCGGCCCCGCCCCTCCGGCACCACTTCGAACGCTGCTTCGCGGCGCCCCACGAGGCCCCTCCCCAAAACAAGCATGCCGTCCCCGTCCGGGGTGGCGTACACGCGCACGTCGGTCCGGTAGGCCAGTGCCCTCTCCACCCGAGGATGGTCTGAGGGGTTTCGTATCTCCACGAGCCGAACGCCGGGCTGGCCCAGCACGCCGTGGGCGCAAAAGACGGCGTCCACGATCCCCGGCCTTGCCCTTAGCCGCTCACCCAGCGCAGCAAGAAAGGCCGGGTTCATCGGGGCGGCCACGTCGTCCGGGTCGAGGCACGAGCGCACCCACTCGGGGTCCACGTCGGCGGCGATCACGTGGTGGGCTGTGAAGGCGATGACGGCGTCGGCCGGGCTGGAGGGCGGGCCGAAGACCTCCACGCGACCGTCCGGGGGCGGAAAGCGGCCGGACGCGGCGTCTCGCAGGATCGCCTGGAGAGGGTGAGGAGCGCTCACCGTCCCGCTCTGTTTACAGCGAGCCGTAGATGGCGCCGAGGAGGCCCTCCCAGCGGGGGTCCACCAAGTCCAGGGACATCAGCATCTTGTTCATGGTGTAGCCGATGCCGAGCTTCGCCTGCGGGTCGGCGAAGCCGAAGGAGCCGCCCATGCCGGCGTGGCCGAACAGCCGCCCGCTGGGGCTGATCTGCATCTCCGGCATGTCCAGCATGAACCCCAGCCCGAAGCGCGTGGGCAGCCCCGCCAGGACCGCGTCCGGGCCGTAAGAGTGTTCCTCGGTCGCCCGCTCCACAGCGGATGGGCTCAGGACGCGAATGCCGTCGATGTCGCCGCCGCGGGCCATGGCGCCGTAGACCCGCGCCAGCGCCCGGGCGTTGCCGTGGCCGTTGGCGGCCGGTATCTCGGCGGCGCGCCACGGCCTGGTGTTCACCATGCCCGGCACCATCAGCTCGGGCGACATGCTGAACGCCTTGAATCCCAGGGAGTTGGGGTCGGCCATGGCGTCCACGATGGGGTTCCCCTGGCCGGGCTGGGGCCAGGGCGCCGGGATCATCTCGGCCACGCGCGGGTCGTGC
>JACPQO010000064.1 GCA_016190405.1 Chloroflexota bacterium
ATCTTCCCCCACACATCAATCTGCGAGCTGAGCATCTTCACCAATACGTCGGAGATGACGCGCAACCTGACCACCGGCGCCAGCAAGAACCACTTCAAGGCCGACTTCCTGAACAGCGAGTTCGTGCTGTTTTGGGGCACGGGCTTCGCCGACGCCAACTTCGGCATCACCCCCATGGCCGAGCTGGTGACGAAATCGATGGTGGAACGGAACATGAAGTTCGCCGTGGTGGACCCGCGGCTGAGCAAGAGCGCCGGCAAGGCCTGGCGCTGGCTACCCATCAAGCCGGCCACGGACGTCGCCCTGGCCCTGGCCATGATCCGCTGGATTATCGAGAGCGAGCGCCACGACAAAAAGTACCTGGAGAACCCCAACCTGGACGCCGCCAAGGCGGACGGTGAGACCACCTCTACAGACGCTACACACCTGGTGCGGACGGACACGATGGCGCTGCTGCGGGCCCAGGACATAGCGATGACGGTGCCGCCTCCGGAGGAGGGAAAGCCGACGCCGCAGTACTTCGTGGTAATGACCAACGACGGGCCGGCGCGGCACGACCAGGCCACCGCGGGCCAGCTCGAGGTGGACACCAAGATCGGGGACATCCCCGTGAAGAGCGTGTTCACGCTGCTGAAAGAGCGGGCGTCGGAAAAGAGCCTGGAGCAGTACGCGGAGATCACCGGTCTTTCCGTCCACGACATCGAAGAGCTGGCCGATGAGTTCACCAGCCACGGCAAGAGGGCCTCCACGGAGATATACCGCGGCGTAGCCCAACACACCAACGGCTTCTACACAGTGCAGGCCGTCAACACCCTCAACATCCTCATCGGGAACGCGGACTGGAAGGGCGGCCTGGCCGACGGCGGCGGCAGCTGGAACGACCTGGGTCACAAGGGCCAGCCCTACGTGTTCGCCGACCTCCACCCGAAGAAGACCAAGGCGTTCGGGGTTACCCTCAGCCGTGAGGGCTGGAGGTACGAGGAGTCGACCCTGTTCGACCGCGACGGGGGCTATCCCGCCAAGCGTCCCTGGTTCCCCTTCCCTTCGGAGATGTATCAGGACGTCATCCCGTCGGCAGCGGCCGGCTATCCCTACCCCATCCAGGTACTCTGGCTCCACTTCGGCACCCCGGCCTACTCCATCCCCGGCGGCAAAGAACAGATCGCTATGCTGCGCGACACCAAGGCGATCCCTCTCTTCATCGCCAACGACCTGCTCATCGGCGACACCGCCATGTACGCCGACTACGTTTTCCCGGACGGCAGCTACCTGGAGCAGTGGGCCAGCGGCGGCGACGTCCCCCAGCCGGCAGCCAGGTCCAACCCCTTCCGGCAGCCTGTCGCCAGCCCGATACCGGAGACAGTCAACGTGGATGGCGAAGAGATGCCCATCAGCATGGAGGCGATGATGATCGCCATCGCCCAGCGGTTGGGGCTGCCGGGCTTCGGCGCCAACGGGTTCGCCGATGGCGTCCCCCTGAAGCGCCCGGAGGACTACTACCTGAAGATCGCCGCCAACCTGGCCTTCGGCGACAAGGAGGACGGCAGCGACGCGGTGCCGGACGCCGGCGATCAGGAGGCGCAGCTGTTCGAGGACGCCCGCAGGCACCTGCCGGCGTCGGTCTTCGACGAATCGCAGTGGAAGCAGGCCGTTGGCGACGCGATGTGGCTCAAGACGGTGTACGTGCTGAACCGCGGCGGCCGCTTCGAGCACCTGAGCAAGGTGTACGACGGCGACAAGATGTCCCACAAGTTCGGCGGCACCTTTCACCTGTTCATCGAGCGGGTGGCCAAGCAGAAGGACAGCATCACCGGCGAGCGGTACGACGGGCTGCCTCACTACGACCCGCCTCTGTTCAGCAACGGCAAGCCGGTGGGCGATGACCAGTACGAGTTCCAGATGATCACCTACAAGGAGGCATTCGGCACCAACGGGCGTACGCCAGGTCTGTACTGGTCGCAGGGCGCCATCCTCCCTGAGAACTTCGTCCTTATCAACAAGCGGGACGCCGACCGCCTGGGTCTCGACGAGGGCGATAAGGTGAAGCTGGTCTCCGCCTCCCTACCGGACGGGACCGTCGATCTGGGCGACGGCCGCCGGCTGCTGGTCGCCGGCAAGGTGAAGCCCATTCAGGGGGTTCGACCCGGCGTGGTCGTCGTCTCCCACCACTACGGCCACTGGGCCTACGGCTCCGACGACGTAGTCATCGACGGCGAGACCTGGAAGGGTGATGACCGTCGGGGTAAGGGGCTGAACCCCAACGGCGCCATGCGCCTGGACGAGCACACCAAGACGTCTTGTCTGTCGGACCCCATTGGGGGGAGCGCGTCCTTCTACGACACCAGGATCAACCTGGTCAAGGTCTAGATGCCACAGGCACAAGAAGGGGCCGGCCCCGTGCAGGGCCGGCCCCCAATATCCCCTGCGCCGCCTCAGGCAGCCTTGCGTAGACGCTCTTCCTCAGCCTCCAGTTCGGCCAGCCGCTGCCGCGCCTCCTCCTCCCGCCGCGCCTCGCGGCCGGGCGCCGTGAACAGCCACATCAACAGCGCCACCAGACCGCCCTCAATGACGATCGTCCCCAGCATGAACAACACGCCTTCCATTCCTGTCGCCTCCTTTCTTTCCACCTTCATGATCCTGCTCGGGGGTCCCGCAAATCGATCCGTCAAGAGATGGGTTCATGGCCCGCCGAGGGCATAAGCGTGGATAGGCCGGCGAACATATCCCAGACAGGCCCGCGCTCTATCGCCCGGCCAGGGCTGGCGGCGGGCGAAGCGCCGGAGATACAGGGCTCCAATTCCGCGCGATGTGACCTCCGGACCCCGCAAATAGGAAGAACGGCAGGGGTTCTCGCCGCTCGCGCCAGTTTAACCTTGAATCAGGTGGCCGGGGCCATGAATACTCGTACGCTGCGCTGGATCACCGTAATCGCACCTACGGCGTTCGTGGTTGCCTTTGAGCTGGTGACCCGCAGCCTGTACGGAGACATCCTGCCGGCCTGGGGCCACACCGCCGTGATCCTGGGCGCCGTGTCGGCCGGCGCTTTCCTGTTCTCCACTTTCGTGTTCGCCACCATGGCCCGCCTGGAGCGCGAGATCCGCGTGCGTAACCAGCGACTCGCCCTCCTCAACGCCGTCGCCAGCGAGGCCAGCGCCTCCCTGGAGGTCGACGAAGTGGGGGCGGCCATCACCCGCAACGTGATGCACGCCCTGGGGGCTGACGCCGTAGGGCTGGCCCTAACCTCCGAGGCAGACGGCGAGCTGAGGCTGATAGCTCAGAGCGGGCTGCCCTTACACTTAGCCCAGGCCGATGGCAGCCTGGGACCCTATGACTGCGAGTGCCGGCAGGCGCTGGCCCTGGGGCAACCGCTGGTGGTAGAGGACTCGCTGGAGACCGCCAGTTGCGGCGGTATTCTGGGCGGGCGGGCGCACCGGACCTGCATCAGCGCGCCCATCAGGTCCAAAGGCAACAACATTGGCGCTATCTTCGTGGCCCGGCGCATCTCGCGCCCCTTCGCGGAGGACGAAGTCGATCTGGTCACGGCCCTGGGCTCGCAGGTGGGGGCCGTCCTGCAGAACGCGCAGCTGTTCAGCAAGACCGGGGCCATCGCCGTGCTTCAGGAGCGCCAGCGCGTATCCCGCGAGGTCCACGACGGCCTGGCGCAGACCCTGGGTTACCTGAACATGCAGATGGGCATTATCGACCATCTCATGTCCAGCGGGGAGCCGGCCAAGGCCCAGTCCGAACTGGAGGCGATGGCCCAGGTCACCCGCGAGGCCTACCACGATCTGCGCCAGTCGATTATGGACCTGCGAACCCCCCTCAGCGGCGGTCTCCGTCGCAGCCTGCGCGAGTATCTCGAGCGATTCAGCCTCCAGACCGGCATCCCTTGCCACTTCGAAGGTCATCACGGCTTGCCGGCAGCCCTATCGCCCGCGGCGGAGGTGCAGCTCACCCGCATCGTGCAGGAGGCGCTGACCAACGTGAAGAAGCACGCCGCGGGCGCCCAGGTATGGCTCAGCGTGGAGGCGGACGACCAACGAGTAACGGTGGTGATCCGCGACGACGGTCCCGGCTTCGACCCAGCCAAAGTCCCCAGCAGCGGACGCTTCGGCCTCCAGACCATGAAGGAGAGGGCAGAGAGCGCGGGCGGCAGCCTGACCATACACAGCCGGCCCGGCGCCGGCACGCGCCTGGAGGTCACAGTGCCCGTGGAGGGGCTCAAGGCGGCATGAGCGCCGAGAAGTTCCTCCTGGTCGACGACAACACCCTGTTGCGCGCCTCCCTGGCCAAGCTCATCGGCCTCTGGCGCAAGGACGCCATCATTGAGGAAGCCTCGGACGGACAGGAAGCGCTGGCGAAGGCGCGCCGCCTGCGGCCCGGAATCATCCTGATGGACATCCGCATGCCCGGCTGCGACGGCATCGAGGCCACCCGCTTGATCAAGGCCGAGCTGCCTGAGACGAAGGTCATCATGCTGACCGTCTCGGAGCAGGAGGAGGACCTGTTCGAGGCGATCAGCAGCGGCGCCCACGGCTACCTGCTGAAGAACGTACGGCCGGAAGAGCTGTTCGAAATGCTGGAAGGGGCCCTGCGCGGGGAGGCTGTGATCGCGCCTGCCATGGCGCAGCGCATCCTCCAGGCCTTTGTTAGCCAGGCGCACCGCCGGGCGACGCTGGGCGGCGTCCAGGCTGAGCTCTCGCCCCGTGAGATGGAGGTGCTGGAGCTGGCCAGCCAGGGCGCCAGCAACAAGGAGATAGCCGACCGGCTGTTCGTGTCCGTCGGCACGGTCAAGAACCACATCCACAACATCCTGGAGAAGCTCCACCTCAAGAACCGTGCCCAGATCGCCGCTTACGCCCGCATGCGTAAGATAGGCTGGCGCTAGCCAGACCCGAGAGTGGAGCCTGACCTCAGGAGACCGTTCCTCGCTGCCTAGTCCGCGAAGAACCCCCTATCTGCGGGCGCGGTTGCGTAGGATGCTGTTGAGGTCAACTTATGGCGATTCTCTGTGGGATGGGAGAAGTCTGAGCGCCCAGAGGAGCCGCCTCGCACGCATGGGCCGCGACCGGGCGCTAGCTGGACCCACGGCCACCGAGCTGGCCGCGATCCGGTGGTACGGCGGGTCAGCGCCGGAGCGGGGACGTACCTAATCCCGATAGCCCCGCTCCGCTGGTTACTCGGCGAGAGCACGCGCGAGAGGCGACTGCGTAGGGCCAGTCTTCTCGCATTAGCGGTGGGACTCCTATTTGTGTTGTGGGTCTGGCGCTTACACCCGCTGCACTCCCTCCAACCAACGCTGGACGACCCCGTGCGGGGTGGCGGCAGGCCGACCGGTCGCCGCCGGAACAGGTGTCATCCCGGCAGCTAAGCGCGGTCCAGCAGGTCCTTCAGGTCGTGCTTGGCGTCCAGGATGCCGGACCACAGATCGCCGGTCTGGCGCAGGCGGTCGGGGGCGGTCAGGATCGTGAAGTCAGTAGGATAGACCTTCCCCAGCTCGTCCCAGCGCAGAGGCATGGAGACGGCGGCCTCCGGCAGCGGCCTGGGCGAGTAGACGCAGGCCAGCGTCTTGCCGCGGGCGTTCTGATTGTGGTCAAAGAAGACCTTGCCGCTGCGCTTCTGCACCGTCCACTCCATCGTCACTTCGCGGGGGTGCTGTCGGAGCAGGAAGGCGCCGATGGTCTGGCAGGCCGAACGGACAGCGTCGTAGTCGAGCTTGCGGAGGATGGGCACGTAGACGTGCAGCCCCGTGCGGCCGGAGGTCTTCACGAAGGAGGACAGGGACAGGGAGTCCAGCAGCTCCTTGAGCCAGAGGGCGACTTCACAGGTCCCGGTGAAGGCCTTGCGGTTCAGCTCCGGCTCGGCGCCTTTCGCCTCGCGGCCCGAGTAGATGTACGGGTCCAGGTCGAACACCATGAAGTCGGGATAGTTGAGCAGAGAGCGGTCGATGTTCTCAATCGATCCCGTGAACTCACCGGAGAGGTGGTGGCCATCGGGCTCGGGGCTGACCCCCGAGTACCAGGTGTGCAGTTCGAGGTCGGCCAGCTGTCCCAGCCAGAGGAGCGAGGGCAGGTTGTTGCACAGCAGGTACTCCTGGTCGCCCTCGTTGTGCTCGGAGAAGAGGCGGACGGTGTCCACGAACTCCGGCAGGGGGTTGTCCCAGTGCTTCTGGTAGAAGTGCTCGCCGAGGATGCCGTCCGGGTATCGGGTCAGCGAGAGGGGCCGGTCGCGCAGGTGGGGCAGGAGGTAGGGAGACGCCGTGGCGAAGTAGACCAGGAGGTCGCGTTTGGTGAGGGCCCGGCGGCCGTTCACAGCGGGCCAGAACTCCTTGTCCAGGTTGTTGAGCGGTATCTTCTGCCCCTGCGCCTTCAGGGTGAACTTGTCGGCGGGGTTCTCCAGTTGCTCCAGCACGGACTCGACATCTTTCTCCAGGGGCGCCGCCGCGCGGGCCTTGCGGGTCCTTGTCGCCGGGGCCGGTACGACGGCTTCCCGGCGCACTTCGGGCGGGGGTTTGTCAGGCCGCAAGCGGAGGAAGACAGGGGCGCGCAGACGCCCGTCCTGGGTGATCTGGGCGTACTTCACTTCCGCGACGATCTCCGGCCTGACCCACACGGCACCCTTCACGGGAGGCGCTTGGTGGAAGGGGCAGGCATCGGAGCGGATGGCGTCCAGGCGCTGTCGCAGGTCGGCCAGGGAGCGGTCATCGAAGCCGCTGCCCACGTTGCCGGCGTAGACCAGGCGACCAGCGTCGTCGTGGTAGCCCAGCAACAGAGCGCCGAAGGTCTCGGCGCGGCTACCCTGGCCCGGCGTGTAGCCGCCGATGACGAGCTCATCGCTGAGGCTGGCCTTCACCTTGAGCCAGTTGTGGGAGCGGCGGCCGGACTCGTAGGGGCTGTCGGCCTGCTTGGCCACGATGCCCTCCAGGCCGTGGGCGATCGCCGCCTCGTACGCGGCCTCACCCTCATCAGCGAAACCCTCCAGAAGGTGCACTCGCTCAGTGGGCAGGAGGGCGCTTTCGAGCAGACGCTTGCGCTCGACGAGAGGCACGCCCCGGAGCTCGTGGCCGCCCAGGTAGAGGAGGTCGAAGACGTAGTAAACGACGGGGATGCGCGCTTCGGCCCGGCGGATGTCCGCTTCTCGCGTAAGATTCAGCCGTTGCTGGAGGAGCTGGAAAGAGGGACGCCCTTCCTTGTCCAGGGCCACAATCTCTCCGTCCAGCGCCAGCTCGCGCTCCGGCTGGGTGGCCAGCTCTTGGGCCAGGGCCGGGTACTGGCCCGTGGCATCGAGGCCGCGACGGGAAAGCAGCTTGACGCGACCGTCCTTGATGAGGGCGATAGCGCGGACGCCGTCCAGCTTCGGTTCGAATAGCCAGCGGGGATCGGAGAAAGGCTTGTCGGTCAGGCTGGCCAGCATGGGAGCGAGCGACTTCGGGAACGGTGCGCGGCGGGCCTCGGGGATGTCCTTCAACTTCAGCGGCGCCCCACCGCTACGGGAGCGGTCGGGAAGGTGGCCGGCCTTGAGGTCATCGATGGTCAGGCCGGAAAGGACGGAGCGGTCCTCTTCCAGCACGTCCCGGTCGGCATCAGCGAACTGGTCCCGGTGCTTGATGAGCAGCCAATCGTTCTGGCCGCGGCGCGTCTTTACCAGCGTCCAGGAGCCTTCGAGCTTGCGGCCCCGGAGGAGGACGGAGAGCTTGCCCTGGGCCAGGTCGTGCCGCATTCGCTCCTCGGCTTCGCGGCGGTCGTGGAAGGAGAGCTCGCCGCCCTCGTCGGGAGAGTAGGTGCCGTTGTCCCAGACGATGACCTGGCCAGCGCCGTATCCGCCCTTGGGGATCACGCCCTCGAAAGATGCGTAGTCCAGCGGGTGGTCCTCGACCATGGTGGCCAGGCGCTTCTCCCGGGGGTTATTGGACGGGCCCTTGGGGACGGCCCAGGACTTGAGGACGCCGTCCAGCTCCAGGCGGAAGTCGTAGTGGAGGCGGCGGGCGGCGTGCTTCTGGACGACGAAGGTCAGGGGACTGGTCGCCTCGCCCCCGGCTCCTTCGGGCCCGGGGACAGGGGTCGCGGGTCGCGGTTCACCCGTCCGCGCGAAGTCGCGTTTCTTGCCGTACTCCTCCAGCATTGAGTCCATTATGCCGGGTAGGCGCCGAGGGTGCTAAACCGGCAGCGTCCCGCCATTTCGTGCCTATTGGATATCCACACCCCACTTTGATGGTCATAAACAGGATAACTTTGGTGTCCCGCGCACTGAAGCATGCCCTGAGCGAAGCCGAAGGGTGCGCGGCTCCCAATCGGAGCCGCCGACTTCAGTCGGCGGGGTTGCATCATCACAGCGTGGGCAGGGGGCCAGCCTCGGTGCCAAGCCGAATAAGAGTGTCGGCGATGCTACCCGGCAGCAGCCCGGCGCCGTCGCGATGGCTCCTCGCCCGCCTCTTCGCCCCGCCGCTTCTTGGCGGCCTCCACGCTGGCCTTGAGCGCGGCCATCAGGTCCACGACCTTAGCCGGAGCTGCGGCCGGCGCCTCCACCAGCTCCTGGCCCTGGAGCTTCGCCTCGATGATCTCCATGAGCGCTTCCCGGTAGAGGTCCTGGTACTTCTCCGGGTCGAACGGCTCGGAGAGGAGGTCGATGAGGGCGAAGGCCATGTCCAGCTCACGCTGGGAGACCGACACCTCCGGCAGCTCGGCGCCCTTCTGCACCCGGATCTCGTCCGGGTAGTAGAGGGTTTCCAGCATGAGGGTGCCGTCCAGGGAGCGCAGCGCGCACAACTGCTCCTTGTTGCGGATGGCGATCTTGGCGATGGCGGTGAGCCCCTTCTCCTTGAGGGCGCGTATGAGCAGCACGAAGGGCTTCATCCCCATCTCGTCGGGTTCCAGGTAGTAGCTCTTCTCGTAGAAAACGGGGTCGATCTCCTGGGCCTGGACGAAGGCCGACAGCTCGATGGCGTGCTTACTGGGCAGGGGCAGCTTGTCGAAGTCCTCGTCGGTCATGACGACATGGTGGTCGCGGGCGTATTCGTATCCGCGGATGACCTCGCCCCACTGGACTTCACGCTCGCAGACCGGGCACCAGCGGAGCTGCTTCAGGCGGCTGCCGCACTCCTGGTGCAGGAGGTGGAAGGAGATGTCCTTGCTTTCCGTGGCGGCGAACAGCTTGACCGGGATGCTGACCATGCCAAAGCTGATAACGCCGTTCCAGATCGAGCGCGGCATGACCTATCCTCCTTCCACCGCCCGGCCCGGTGCGCCGCCTATTCTGGGGTCATGTCTTGGGGATATGTTGGGATTGGAAGATGTGCTGCGGTTCAGACCTGTCTTCGCTTTCTAGGCGCTGCAAATCTATATGATAACATATCCGGCGACCTGGCAAGGCATCAGTCCGGCAGTGGCTAGAACGCACCAAACGAGCGAGCGGCTAACGCCTATCTCAGCGGGGACAGAAGCCGGTGCGTTGTGTAAAATGGCAGGCGCTGTCCGTCCGAGCACCGACATGGGAGGGAGCCGCATATGCCCGAGGCCTCAGGAAGCTACGAGCAGATACAGTACGAGCGCAGGGGCGCCGTCGCGCTCATCACCCTGAATCGGCCCGAAAAGCTCAACGCCTGGACGCTCCGTATGGAGGACGAGTTCCTGGACGCCCTCGACCGGGCGTCCCACGACCGGGAGGTGGCGGTGCTGGTGGTGACCGGCGCCGGGCGTGCCTTCTGCGCCGGCGCCGATATCAGCGTCTGGTCGCAGAACATCGAGGCGGGCGAGCCGCGCTTCGCCGCCTCGCCGCTGCTGGCGCGGGACGGCAGCCCGGAGGTGCCCATCGCCCTCAGCCGCAGCAAGCCGATCATCGCTGCCATCAACGGCCCGGCTATCGGCATCGGCCTCACTATGCCGCTGGCCTGCGATATCCGTATCGCCTCGGAGCGGGCGACGTTCTCGGCGCGGTTCGTGAAGGTGGGCCTGACGCCGGAGTGCGGCAGCACGCGCTACCTGCCGCAGGTGGCCGGGGTGAGCAATGCCCTGTTCCTGGCCCTGACCGGCCGCATCATCGATGCCGCTGAGGCCAAGGAGCGCGGCCTGGTGGACCGCGTGGTGCCCCACGAGCGGCTAATGGACGAGGCGATGGCGCTGGCGGAGGAGATCGCGGTCAACCCGCCGGACGCGGTCTGGTCGGCCAAGCGGCTGATCCACCAGAACGCCGTCGAGGGTGACCTGCGGCGCGTCGTCACCCAAGAAGGGTTCGCCATCCGCGAGATGCGCCGGCTACCGGACCACGCCGAAGCAGTGCGGGCGTTCATGGAGAAACGGCAGCCCCAGTTCAATCGATAGGCTATGATGGTAGAGCGCTGGGGGTTCACGTTCCCGCTGGAAGGCGTCCTGCTGCCGGCGCACCGAGAGGTGCTGCTAGAAGCGGAACGGCTGGGCTATACCGACGCCTGGACGTTCGAGATCAACGGCGCGGACGCTTTCGTCCCCCTGGCCCTGGCGGCGGCCTGGACGGAACGGTTGCGGCTGGGCACGGCCATCGCCAACATCTACACGCGCACGCCGACGCTTCTGGCGATGGAGGCGGCGGCGCTGGCCGAGGCCGCGCCGGGCCGCTTCTGTCTGGGCATCGGCACCAGCTCGCCGGCGATCGTCGAGAAGTGGAACGGGGTGCCCCTGCGCCGACCGTTGCGCCGCATGCGGGAGACCGTGGCCTTCCTGCGACAGGCTTTCGCCGGCGAGAAGATATCGACCAGCGGCGGCTCGTTCGAGGTCGATGGCTTCCGGCTGGCGAAGACGCCCGGCCAGCCGCCGCCGGTGTTCGTGGCGGCGCTGCGAGAGAAGATGCTGGCCCTGGCTGGCAGCCTGGCCGACGGCGTGCTGATCAACTGGCTATCGCCGCAGGATGTCGCCAAGGTCGTGGCCGTGGCCCGCGAGGCGGCCCGGCAGGCCGGCCGCGACCCGCAAGCCCTGGAAGTCGCGTGCCGCATCTTCGTCCTGCCGCCCGTTCCCGATGACGTTGCTCGCATGATGGGCCGCTGGGCGATCGCGGCCTATCTCAATACGCCGGTGTACAGCGCGTTCCACGCGTGGCTCGGCCGCGGCGAGACGTTAGGGCCCATGTGGGAAGCCTGGCAGGCGGGCGACCGGCGGGCGGCCCTGGAGGCGGTGCCGGACAGGGTCGTGGAAGATCTGTTCGTCATGGGCGACAAGAGGGAGCGTCTGCATAAGATTGAGGAGTACTGCCGCCACGGGGTCACACTGCCGATCCTGAACTTCGCGCCCGGCAGTCAGGACCCGCGCGAGCAGGGAGCCCAAACTACGGCGATGCTCAGGGAGCTGGCCAGGCCATAGAGGCAAACGGAAGGAGGCTGCACATGCCCGATTTGACGCTGACCCCGGAGATCAGAGAGATGCGCCGGAAGGTCCGGGACTTTATGGACGAGCACGTCTACCCCGCCGAGGCGGTCCTTTCGGAGCCGGGCGCCGAGGGGCTGATGAAGGACCTCCAGGCCCGGACCAAGGCGATGGGGATGTGGGCCCCTCACCTGCCCGCCGAGGCGGGCGGCATGGGGATCGGGTTTATGCCCTACGTCTACATCAACGAGATCCTGGGCCGCAGCCCCTTCGCGCCGCGGGCCTTCGGCGCCCAGGCGCCGGACTCCGGCAACGCCGAGATATTGTGGCAGTTCGGCACCCAGGAGCAGAAACAGCGCTGGCTCAAACCACTGGTGGCGGGAGAGATCCGCTCCTGCTTCTCCATGACGGAGCCGGAGGTGTCCGGGGCCGACCCAACGATGCTCCAGACGCGGGGCGCGCGGGACGGCGACGACTGGGTGATCAACGGGCACAAATGGTTCAGCAGCGGCGCCACGGGGGCCGCCTTCGCCATCGTCATGTGTGTGACGGAGCCCGATGCGCCACCGCACCGGCGCATGAGCCAGATCATCGTGCCCACGGACGCGCCCGGCTTCGAGATAGTGCGCTCGGTGCCGGTCATGGGGGAGACGCTGGGGGCCCACTGCGAGATCCTGTACCGCGACTGTCGCGTGCCGGTCACCAACACGCTGGGCAACGCGGGCGATGGGTTCCTGATCGCTCAGAAGCGGCTGGGTCCCGGCCGCATCCACCACTGCAT
>JACPQO010000065.1 GCA_016190405.1 Chloroflexota bacterium
CCCCCAGCCCGCCCAGGGGGACCACGCGCAGCTTTTCGGCCATCAGCCAGCCCTCTCCAACCCCAGGCTCACGCTGATCGCCGCGTCGACCTGGCGCATCTTGTTGGGCTGGAGGCGACCCGCTCTTCGGAGCAAGCGCGATTTGTCGATAGTCAGGAGTTGAGAGAAGTTGACGTAACTCTCCTGGGGCAATCCGGACTCTGAAGCGGATATGGACACCGTGAACGGATAATCGCGACGAGGCCTGCTGGTCGTCACAGCCGCCACGATCGTGGTCGGCGCAAACTGGTTGCCAACGTCGTTCTGGATCACCAGCGCCGGCCTTGTTCCCATCTGTTCACTGCCGCGGCCCGGGCTCCAATCCAGCCACCAGATGTCACCTCGCCTGATGGACTCGCCTTCCGCCACCTATTGCTGCTCCCAGACCTCTCCAGCCAGCGGCATCGCCTCCCGCGCGAAGCGCTTGTTCTCCTCGGCCAGCTCCCGGTATCCTTCGGCTAGGGCAGCCTTCAGCCGTCGCTTCTTCAACTCCTGCAGCAAGTCTGCCACGACCCCGCTCCTGGATCGGTGCGTTTCGGCAGCCACCCTATCAATGAACTCTGCCAACTCGCTGGGCAGGCTAACCGTCACCTTCACTACCATCCCTTACACCTCCTTCATACCCCATCATACCACCAATCGGGAATACCGAATGTTCTTAAGCTTGCACGTCGAGCACATCGTTCAACATGAATGTGCTAAAACAGCCGCATCTGCTCCGGTTCGGGCTGTGGCTGTGGAATGGCGATGGGCTCCGGCGACTGGCGCGCCTTCTCCAGCGCCTCGGGAATCTTGCGGAAGTCCTCCTCGATCACCTTCCGCATGTTGCCCGCGTGGAGCGCGGCCGCCGGGTGGTACATGTGCAGGAAGTGCATCCCGTCTCGCTGGCGGAGGTGTCCGTGGACCTTGCCGATGGCGTCGCGGGGGAAGAACCAGGCCAGGGAGTAGCGGCCCAACGTGACTATCAGCCTGGGCTTGAGCAGCTCGATCTGGCGCTGGAGGTGCTGGCGGCAGGCCTCTATCTCTGTGGGCAGGGGGTCGCGGTAGTCCGGCGGGCGGCACTTGATGACGTTGGTGATGTAGACTTGGTCGCGGCGCAGGCCGACGGCGGCGATGAGCTCGTCCAGGTAGCGGCCGGCGGGGCCAACGAAGGGTCGGGCCTGCTGGTCCTCGTAGAAGCCGGGCGCCTCGCCGACGAACATGACCTCGGCGTTGGTGGGGCCCTCGCCGGGGACGGCGTGGGTGCGGGTGCGGCAGAGGTCGCAGTCGGGGCAGGCGGCGATGCGTGCGTACAGCTCCTCGAGGTCTGCCCTGAGCTCTGTCGAAGGGTCGGTCACTTTGGGAAGATGATCGCGCGGGCGGGGGAGGCGGGTCAATTGGAGGTTGGAGGTTGGAGGTTGGAGGCCCGCCGCCCCGCCCCCGTTTTGGCCACAGATTAACGCAGATGGGGCACAGATGGCCCCGCCGCCCCGACTGGTGGCCGCGGATGGGCGCGGATGCGGTTTCAGGATAGGGGACGCGCGCGGGAGGGCGAAGGGGCAAGTGGCAGTGGGGTGAGGCTCTATTGTTCTTCGGGTTCGGCAATGCGCGCGAAGTAGTTGACGAACCGCTGCACTAATCGATGTCTGAACGGGGTATTGAGCACGGCCACGACGTGATCGGGATACTGCTGCACCCAGTTGTAAACATAGTCAGGGGCAGCAGCCACGGTGAGCTTGAAGTCAAGTATCAGCGGTTCAGCTAAGAACGGTTCTTCCGCTGGCAGCATATGGTATCGATCTTCGCCGTTGCGGAGTAATATCTTCTTCTCATCGCTGCCCCACCTCCTGGCTTCCGCTACGTAGGTACCCGCTAGAACGTGGTCTTGTGGAAAGCCTGGGCAAAGCAGGATGCTGCGAAGAAGATTGTGCTTCTTGACGGGCTCTTTGGCCCCCGGAGCAGGCGCACCCTCCCGCGCCAATCGGTCAAACTGGAGATCGCACTCCTGAGTGAGAACAACTAGCCAGGGGTAGGGGACAAACGCGACCTCCGCTTTCGCGCGCTCGGCCGTATCCTCGACGTCAGCGGCTGCGACGTCAGTCGCTGTCGCTCGAACCTCCGGCAGCTCACAGTCGCGGAGGATAGCCGTTTGCTCGACGACTCCTGGCTCTGGCGACCGGTAGCGTTGGCTCACCCTCTAATGGGAAGCCAAGCCCGCCTTTCCCGAATGTCCGGGCCTTCAACTTCCTGGCGGACTTGCCACATCCGAACCTCGTATTCAGCCATATCCTGCAGCTGAGGTAGGATCGTCGGGATAACTGCAGCGGGAACACTCTGTATTATCAAATGACACCTTGTGCGCGCTTCAAGCCGCCCTGCCAGCGTGAACAACGCTTCTCCTGCTTCCGCCTCGGTCATCGTAGCCGGGAAGGCGAAAGTGAGGTTCCCCTGCAGCTCGAAATCCAACCGGGTCCCTTCCGCGACCGCCGCATCTAGCCTATGGAAGCTTCCGGCGATCCACGTGGTGGGGGTTATAACCTCCGTCGGGCTCCGCGGGATAAGATCAGTCTCAGGCATGGCTTTCAGGCTCCATTTCTTCGTGCATTCGCTCTGTGATGGCCCACCGAAAGACCTGGTACACGCGTCGGTTGAAATCCCTTATCCGATCGATCACATCCTGAGCCGGGACTCGGACTTCCGTCGCGTGGTCGATGTCCAGTTGGTAATCACCGCTATCGGTCACGCCGTCGCGAATGAGGATTGTCCAGTCCGCTTCCGCAATCTTGAAGGCCTGGATGTAGTCTGTCACTTGACTGCCCACAGCAGGGTCAGTTAGGGGGCCAAGTAGAAGTGGATTTATCCGATCTGCCCAGCCACCAGCAAACTCGCTTGTCCGGAAGGTGTTTATGTAGCGGAGACCAACGCGAACATAGTGATCAATACCGTACACCTGGCGTAGACTTTCTTCCGCGACTACGAACCGCCTCTCGAAGTCGGGAAAGTCCTGGTAGCGACTCGTTTCGAGGCTCATGTTGTCCACGCCCAGCGCAAGGGTCCATGCACCGTCCTCCGTCCTGAAGCGTGGCACTGGCGGTGACACCGGTAGGGCCTCTACAATGCCGGGGCCGACTCGAAATCCGGCAGCGGCCTCTCTTTCGAATTTTGGAAACTCGCCGCGCACGCGATCTTGAAACGCAACAGGCACTTCCTGTCCGATTCTTAGGATCGCGTTGAATTTTACCTGGCAGACCACCGTCGTCAGGGCTGCGCGACGGTATTTGACGTAAGGATAAGAAAGGTTATCGATGGTCACGGCTGCCCAAATGGAAAACTTACCCTCCTCTGCAAGAATTATAACCTATATTCGGGCTCTGTAGGGCTGCCCTCGGTTTGTACCGGGCTTCATTAATACCACACCCCAGCGCTTATTCCAATGGCTCGCGTCGATGCGCGGGGAACGACGAATCACGAAGGTTGGAGGGCTACGACTGTGAGGAGTCGGCCCGCCGCGGCCGCACCAGCCAGGCGAGGACGATGCCCAGGAAGTACAGCGCGATGATAGGGCCGGCCACCAGCGACTGGGTGACGGGGTCGATGGTGGGGGTGACGATGGCGGCGATGGCGAAGGCGGCCACGATGGCGATGCGCCACCAGCGCAGCAACTGGCCGGGGCGGACGATGCCAAAGCGGCCCAGGAACATGATCACCAGTGGCGTCTCGAAGGTGACGCCCGTCCAGAACAGCAGCCGGGTCACGAAATCGATGTAGCTGCTGACGCGGATCTGGGGCTCGGCCAGGTCGTTGCCGAAGTTGAGCAGGAAATCGAGGGCCGGCGGCAGGGCCACGTAGTAGGCAAAGGCCACGCCGCCCAGGAACAGCCCGGTGGCGCCGATGACGGTGCCGTAGAGCCAGCGCCGCTCCCCGGGCTTGAGGCCGGGCGAGACGAAGCGCAGCCCCTGGTACACCATGATGGGCATACCGACGATGAGGCCGCCCAGCAGGGAAACGCGGAAGTAGGTGACGAACAGCTCGAAAGGCTCGATGAAGGTGAGGCGGAAGTCGGGGTTGCGGGACTCGGCCGGCTGCTTGAGGAAATCGATCAAGTCCTGGCCGAAGTAGGCGGACACGCCAAGTCCGGCCACGATCCCCAGGGCCGATACCATGAGACGGAAGCGGAGCTCCTCCAGGTGCTCCATGAGGGTCATGAACTTCTCGGTGGGCCCTTCTTCGGGCGCTTCCGGGGGAGGTTCGGGAGGGGCTGCGCGGCTCATGGGATGAGAGGAACCAGGAACCAGGAACCAGGAACAGGAAGAACGCAGAGGGAAGAAGGAGGGAGGAAGGAGGACACTGGACTGCCGCTAGTGCTCACCGGCCGGGCCCTTTGGTGTCCGTTTTTCGGGAGGGGGCTCGGCGCTGGGCTCGATCATGGGCCGGCTTTCCTGGAGGGCGCGGTCTACCTCGCTGGTGACAGCGCTGACGCTCTTACCGATGGTCTGCCGGAACTCCTGCAGCTCCTGGCGGACCTGCTCGTACTCCTTGGTCAGCTCGTCCAGTTCGGCGCGGATCTGGGCCGTGGCGTCGGTGGCGTAGCCGCGCAGGTGGCGGATAGCCCTGGCTAGCTGCACCGCCACCTCGGGCAGGCGCTGCGGCCCGACGACGATGATGGCGATGACCAGGATGAGGACGATCTCAGGAAGGCCGATGCCCAGGAAACTCATGACGCGAGTCCATTATAAGGCAAGCTAAGCCCCGCGCGTGGCGGGGCTTCATTGCCTTAACGTGGCGCGGTCCGGCGAGAGTAGGGGCGCAGCATGCTGCGCCCCTAGGCGGCGCCTTGGGGCTAAGGCTCGTCCTCAGCGATGCCGTGTTCGACGATGTAGTTGACGGCGTCCTGCACGGTGGCGATCTTCTCCGCGTCCTCGTCGGATATCTCCATGCTCTTGCCGCCCTTGCTGAACTCCTCCTCGAAGGACATTATGAGCTCCACGAGGTCGAGGGAGTCAGCGTTGAGGTCGTCGACGAAAGACGTCTGCGGGGCGATCTCGCTCTCCTCAACGCCGAGTTGTTCGGCGATAATCTTTCGTACCCGCTCGAAGACGGTAGCCACCAGTCACCTCCTTAATCGTCAGCGCGCCGCTGACAGGCTCACCGAGCCCAGAACACCGTTGACAAACCGTGGGGAAGTCTCGCCGCCAAACTGCTTGGCCAGCTCGACGGCCTCGTTGATGGCGGCACGCATCGGCACCCTATTATCGATGACGATTTCGTAGATGGCAAGCCTCAGAATATTACGGTCGATGGCGGCGACCTGTTCGAGGGGCCAGCTGGTCGCCGTCTTGCGGATCACCTCGTCTATGCGGTCACGGCTGGCCAGCACACCCTGGACCAGCTCCCGGGCGAAGGCCTCCGCCTCCGCAGAGACGGCGCTCTCGTCCAGCAGCCGGGCTATCGTATCATCCGGCGAATGGCCTACCGTATCCAGCTCGAACAACGCCTGCAACGCCAGGATGCGGCCTTTACGCCGTTTGCCGGCCACCGCTACATCCCCAGGCCGCCGTCTACCGGCAGCACTTGTCCCGTGATGTAGCCGGCCTCTTCGGAGGCCAGAAAGACCACCGCGGCCGCGATCTCTTCAGGCGTGCCCAGCCGGCCGAGGAGAATACGCTGCATGGCCCCGTCCACAACCTGCTGGGATATGTCCTTGGTCAGATCTGTCCTGACCAGGCCGGGCGCCACCAGGTTGGCGGTGACGCCGCGGGACCCCATCTCCCTTGCCACCGCCCGGGTGAAGCCGATGAGGCCGGACTTGGCGGCGGCGTAGTTCGCCTGGCCCGCGTTGCCGGCCAGCCCGGATACGCTGCCGATGCTGATCACGCGGCCCCAGCGCTGCCGCAGCATCCGCCGCAGGGCGGCCCTGGTGCACAGGAACACGGCCCGCAGGTTGACGGCCATCACCTGGTCCCAGTCCTCCACCGACATGCGGAGGATCAGCGTATCGCGGTTGAAGCCGGCGTTGTTGACCAGTATGTCCAGCCGGCCGAATGCGTCTGCCGTCTCCTCAACGATCCGGTCGGCGTCCTCCGGGACGCTAACGTCGCCCTGGACACAGATCGCTTTGCCGCCGCACGATTCTATCTCTGCCTGGACGGCCTTGGCCTGGGCTTCGCTCCGGTTGTAGTTAATCGCCACGGCGGCGCCGCGGCCGGCCAGCTGGAGGGCGATGGCGCGGCCGATGCCGCGGGAGGCGCCAGTGACCAGGGCCGCCCGGCCCGACAGGTCAAACATTGCTGGGCCTGGGCAGGGCGGACGCCCCTTCTATGGATAGGGCGGCGACTCCCGGCGCGGCCCGTTTCATGAGGGCGGTGAGGACCCGGCCGGGCCCTACCTCCACGAACGTCTCTATGCCCCCCTGCATCATCGCTACCACCGACTGGTGCCAGAGGACGGGGCTGACCATCTGCATCTTCAGCTCGGACGCGACCCTGTCGGCGGCGGTCAGCGGCTGGGCGGTGACGTTGCCTACGACCGGGATGAGCGAATCGCCGATGGCCGCCCCCTCGACGGCCTGCGCGAACTCAGCGGCGGCCTCCCGCATCAGTGTCGTGTGGAAAGCGCCCGAGACGTTCAGGGGGAGCACGCGGCCGCCGCGCTCCTTGGCCAGGGACGAGGCGCGATCCACGGCCGCCGGCGCCCCGCCGATGACGATCTGGGTGGGCGAGTTGTAGTTGCAGGGCTCGGCGCCGGAAAGGCGGCACACCTCGTCCGCCTGCTCCTCGCTCAGCCCCAGCAGGGCCGCCATGGTCCCCGGCCTGGCGCGTCCGGCCTCCTGCATCAAGCGTCCGCGCTCGCTCACCAGGAGCAGGGCATCCGGGAAGGTCAGGGAGCCGGCCGCGACCAGGGCCGTGTATTCGCCCAGGCTGTGGCCGGCCAGGAACGCCGGCTTGCGCTCCAGCGCTCCGGTCTCCAGAGTGGCGGCCAGACAGGCCAGGGAGGTCACCATGATGGCCGGCTGGGCGCTGGCCGTTTGCCGGAGTTCGTCTTCGGGGCCTTCGAAGCAGAGCTTGCTCAAGGGGCGCTCCAGGATCGCGTCCGCCTCCTGGAACACCTGTCGGGCGGCGGCCGACAGTTGATGCAGGTCGCTGCCCATGCCCACCGCCTGCGAGCCCTGTCCGGGGAAGATGAGAGCCAGCCTGGGATCTGTTGGAGCCTGGTGTAGCCTGTCGGCGATGTATGATGTCGGGGCGGACGTGGAGGACATGAGGCGCTTCTTAAGCCCCCAGGCCTTCCTGTTCTTTGGTCAGGCGCCCCAGGTGACAGTCCGGATTCGGACAGCGTCCGAACTCGTCCAGTCTGGTACGGCAGAACGTGCAGTGAGTCGCGTCCCACCATACGAAATAGGTGATGGCGGCCGCCGCCGCTAGCAGAAAACTGAGCGGGAACAGCAGGAGCACAACCTTACGTCGCATAGCCAGCCGCAGTATAGCACGGGTGCCTTGGCGTCGAGAAGGCGGGATCAGGGCTGGCTGGCGGGACGCCGCCGGCGTTCGCCCACGGCCAGGACGTCGCGGCCGCGGTAGGTGCCACAGATCGGGCAGGCGTGGTGGGATGGGCGGGGGCTGCGGCACTGGGGACAGACCACCAGGGCCGGTATGGCCGCGGTCAGATGGGCGCGGCGTCGCCGCTTGCGCGAGAGCGAGGTCTTCTTCTTGGGCAGCGCTGGCACCGATTAGCTCCCTTCCTGGTCGATAGTGTTGAGGCCGGCCAGCGCCTGCCAACGCTCGTCCGCTGGAGGCGGACAACCGCAGGGGCCCTGGTTCAGGTCGGCGCCGCAGGTCGGGCACAGCCCGGCGCAGTCGGGCCGGCACAGGGGCTTGGCCGGTTCCGATATAAGGGTGTACTGTCGCAGCGCTTCGCGCAAGTCCAGCAGGAAGTCCGGCCCGATGCGAAACACATCGTCGGCCTCGGACAAGCGCACGGGTGCGCCGCTGATGGCGTCTATGACGGGGACGTATTCCTCATCAAAGTCGATGGCCACCGGACAGCTGGTGTCGCTCAGGCAACGGGAGCACCTCTCGTGCACCGTCGCCTTGAGGTGGAGGGTAACCAGCAGGCCGCGGTCGCTACGCAGCAGGGTAGCCGACCCGCTGAGACGGCGTAGCACGGTGTCATCGAACGAAACCAGCGGCTCCTCCAGGTCGATGACGATAACGGCACCTACAGGCTGTCGCAGTTGTTGGGCCACGTTGAGTCGCATGGGGGACCGGCGTGTTACTTAGCGTTTCGGTTAGGAGGCCGGCGCTGAACGAACCGGGAGATTGTCTTCTTGCAAACCCGCCAGCCCTAAGTCTATAATCCCGCTGCAGACATTGTCCATCCCCGGCTGCGCCCTGGCCTGCCCGATGTTTTTAGGTGATGACCTCCGCCGCTGATCTGTTTGCCCTCCAGGAGATCGATCTTGCTCTCGATAGGGCATCGGCGCGGCTGGCGGAGATCGAGGCCGCACTGGGCGAGAGCGAGGAGCTTGTGGAGGCCCGCCGGCTGGCCGACGAGAAGCGGCAGGTGGTGGCGCAGCTGCGGTCTCGCCAGGCTGACCGAGAGACGGAAGTGGACGACGCGCGGGCCAAGGAATCTGAGGTGGAAAAGAAGCTTTACGGCGGCACGGTGCGCAACCCCAAGGAGCTCCAGGACCTGCAGGCCGACGTCACGTCGCTGCAAGGCCAGATCCGCAAGCGGGAAGACGCCCTCCTGGCCGTGCTCGTGGAGATGGAGGACGCCGAAGCGGAGCTTCGCAGTGCGCAGGCCGCCTACTCGGAGGTGGAGGGACGCTGGCGAGCGGGGCAGGAGGCGCTGGAGGCTGAGCGGGCCAGCGTCGCCCCGGAGGTGCCGCGCCTGGAGGGACAGCGGGCCAAACAGTCCAAGGGAATGGACCGGGCTCACCTGGCCCTCTATCAGGTGCTGCGGGAGCGCCGCGCCGGCCAGGCCGTGGCCAAGGTAGAACGCGGGATGTGCCAGGGCTGCCGCATCACCCTGCCCATGTCCATCTTGCAGAAGGCCAGGACCGGCGTCGAGCTTGTCCAGTGCGTCAGTTGTGAGCGGATACTGCTGGTGAACTAGAGTGCGCGCTATCGGCTACTTCAGGGAAACGCGGGGCGAGTCGCTGGCGGAGCAGAGCCGGTCCTTCCTGGAGTTCTGCCGCGGCAACGGTTACGAGGCCGCCGCCGCCTTCCTGGACGTGCCGGGGCCCGAGGGCGAGCTGCCCGGCTTCCGGCAACTGGTGGAATTCGTGCGGCAGCAGGCCCCGCGCGGCTTTCTCATCGTGGCCGTCCCCAACCTCGACAGCCTGGGAGAGGCGCTCACGGAAGCGGCGCGCCGCTACTTTCAACTGGCCAGCCTGGGCGTCCCCATCGTCGGCATCGACAGCGGCGACGATGTGGCCGCCCTCATCCTGGAGCGCTGGGCCGGCCAGCGCAGCAACGGCCGCCTGGGCGAGAGGGTCAAGGCGGCCATGCGACGCAAGGCGGTCAAAGGTGAGGCCCTGGGCCGCCCCCCTTACGGATATCGCGTGGGGCCCAAGCGGCGTCTGGTCGTGGTGGCGGAGGAAGGCTCGGTGGTACGGTATATCTTCCGCCTGTACCTTAAGGACGGGCTGGGCATCCGCCGCATCGCCCGCCGGCTGAACCAGGAGGAGCTGCGCACCCGCCGCAACGGCCTGTGGAGCATGGTCACCGTGCGCGACATCCTGCGCAACCGGGCCTACGTAGGGACCTACACCCGCTTCGGGGTGCGCGTGCCGGCCAGCCACGCTCCCCTCATCTCCCAGGACGACTTCCGGCTCGTCCAGGAGAGGCTGGACCAGCGGCGCCCAGCCGTCGGGTCCCGCCAGTCGTCGCCCTTCCTCCTCTCCGGTCTTGCCTATTGCGGCTACTGCGGCAACAAGATGATCGGCGTAACCCGCAAGCAGAAATGGCAGCGCCGCAGCGATGGCGCCCTGCGCACCGCCCAGTACCGCTACTATCAGTGCGAGTCGCGCACCAACCGCAGCCTGTGCGACTACCATACGCGCCGCGCCGAGGTGCTGGAAGAGGAGGTACGCAGGGCCCTTCTGGACGGGGAGTCGGTGCCAGCCCTGCCGCAGGCGGGCGACGGGGCCGCCGTCTTGACCGAGATGGAAGGCCAGATCCGCCGCCTGCGCGACAAGTCCCGCCGCCTGGACCGGCGGCTGGAGCAGTTCTTGGATGCGGCGGTGGCCGGCCGGATCAACGGCGAGCGGCTACGCGGCGCGGGCCTGGCCCTGGCTGCCCAGCAACTGGAGCTGGAGCAGAGCCTGGTCGACTCCCAAAACCTGGCCCGGCAGCAGGCCACGGCGGCCGAGCGCAGGCGCCAGCGCGAAGGCCTGCTGGCCCGTGTTGGCGACGACTGGGCGCGGCTGTCCTTCGCCCAGCGACAGGAGCTGCTGCGCGACATCGTGGAGCGGGTGGTCGTCCGCGACGACGGCATCGAGACCCTGCTGAGGCCGTAGCGCTCATTGGCTGAGGGCGGGTGGATAGTGTTCAGTGATGGCGCCTCGCGGGGCAACCCCGGTCCGGCCGCCATCGGCGCCGTAGTCTATGACGAGGCCGGGCGCGAGGTGCATACGGTGTCGCGCCGTATCGGCCGCGCTACCAACAACGAGGCGGAGTACCAGGCGGCGATCGCTGGCCTGGAGGCGGCGCTGGCCCTGGGCGCGCGGGAGGTGGAGCTACGCATGGACTCGGAGCTGGTGGTGCGGCAGATGGACTGGCGCTACCGGGTGCGTAACCCTCGGCTCAAGCCCCTGTTCGGGCGGCTGAAGGACCTGCAACGGCGGTTCGCTGGCTTCCAGGTGCGCGCCATCCCCCGGGAGCAGAATAAACGCGCCGATCAACTGGCCAACCAGGCCCTGGACCGGGGACTGGACTAGGCCAAGCCTAACGGTGCCCTACAACTCGTAACGGTAGAAGGGAATCGCGCTGGCCCGGACCTCGCCCTCGCCCTGGCAGCGCGGGCAGCGGCCGCTGCCGTCGCAGGGCACGCAGATGTAACGACCCGTACCCTGGCATTGCTCGCAGCCATCGCCGAGGCCGTCACAGGCCCCACAGGCGATGTCGCCCAGGCCGTCACACTCCGGGCAGCTTCCGCTGCCACCACACCTGGGGCACTTCAAGGGGCACCACCTCCTCCCGGTCACCTACGGGCAACAAGGTAGGGATGCCTCCGGCCAGTCCGGCGTTACGGCGGGCAAGAGCTGAGGGCCAGTTGGAGGTGCTATACTGAGGGTGGCCCAGTAGGCCGGGTGACCGCCCCGATGAGCGCAAGCGTCAACGGGGAGGAAGGTCCGAGCTCCACCGGGCAGCGCGCTGGGTAACGCCCAGGCGGGGTGACCCGACGGAAAGTGGCACAGAAACATACCGCCCCGATTTATCGGGGTAAGGGTGAAATGGTGGGGTAAGAGCCCACCGGCTGCGGCGTGAGCCGCAGGCCGGCCAAACCCCGCGCGGAGCAAGGCCAAATAGGAGGGTGCCAAGGGCGCCCGGCCCGAACCCTCGGGTTGGCTGCACGACCCTTCCGGCAACGGAAGGGCTAGATAGATGGTCACCGTCCCCGCCAATGGCGGGGATACAGAACTCGGCCTATAGGCCTGCTGGGCCATTCATCGCAAGTAAGCCGTAGCAACGGAACGGCCGCCGGGCCGTTCCTACTGTTGATGAAGCTGAGTGACCTCCTGGTCGAAGTCCCGCACGCCGGCCTGATCGGCGACGGCGGGATGAGTGTCACATCCCTCTGCTTCGATTCCCGCCTGGCGGAACCCGGCTCCCTCTTCGTGGCTATCCCGGGCGCCAGGACGGACGGGCACGACTACATCACGCAGGCGATGCGGGCGGGCGCGGCGGCGCTGGCCGTCCAGGCAGACCGCGAGGCGAAATGGCGGGCGGCGTTGGGCGAGTCGGGAGTACCTGCCCTGGTCGTGCCGGACACGCGGTCCGCCCTGCCCCGGCTGGCCGCTGCCCTCTGCGGCCACCCGGCGCGGCGGCTGCGCGTCGTGGGCGTCACCGGCACTGACGGCAAGACAAGCCTGGCCCATCTCATCGCCCACATCTTGGAGAGCGCGGGCCACACCACCGGGCTCATAAGCACGGCCGAATGCCGCGTGGGCGCCACGCCTCTGCCGGACACCGGCCGCTTCACCACCCCCGAAGCGCCACAGTTGCAGGCGATGCTGGCGCGCGTCGTGGAAGCCGGCGGGCGCTGGGCGATCATCGAGGCGACGTCGCACGGACTGGCCCTGCACCGCCTCGACGCCTGCGAGTTCGATATCGCCGCCGTCACCAACGTGGGCGCCGACCACATGGACTTCCACGGCACGGCCGAGGAGTACCTGGCGGCCAAGGGGCGCCTGTTCGCCATGCTGGACGAGTCGGTCGGCAAGGGGATCCCCAAGACGGCCGTCCTCAACGCCGACGACCCGTCCTGCGCCTACTTGCGAGGGCTAACGGCGGCCCAGCCCATCACCTATGGGCTGATGCCGGGGGCCGACGTTTCGGGGGCGCGCATTACGCCCGATGGCTGGGGGTCGCGCTTTGTCCTGCGCACCCCCGCCGGCGAGGCGAAGGCTCTGGTCCCGCGTCCGGGCGAGTTCAACGTTCGCAACGCCCTGGCGGCAACTGCCGTGGGGCTGGCCGCCGGCCTGCACCTGGACGCCATCGTGCGGGGCCTGGCGTCCTGGCCGGGCGCTCCCGGCCGCATGGAGCTGATCGACGAGGGCCAGCCGTTCACGGCGGTGGTGGACTTTGCCCACGCGCCGGAGTCCTTGCGGCGGGTGCTCGAGCTGCTGCGCGCCCGATCGCGCGGCCGGCTTATCGCCGTCTTCGGCTGCATCGGGGAGCGGGACAAGGACCGGCGGCTGGCTATGGGCCGGGTGGCGGCCCGGCTGGCCGACTACACCATCGTGACCGATGACAATCCCTACAGCGAGGACCGGCTGGCCATCATTGGGGAGATCGCTGCCGGGCTGCGCGCCGGCGGCAGGCGGGAGGGCCACGACTTCGCCCTGGTCCCCGACCGCCGGGAGGCCATCGCCCAGGCCCTGGCCATGGCTGTGGACGAGGATGTGGTGCTGCTGGCGGGAAAGGGCCACGAGCGCGAGGTGTATCTGGCGGATTCCTCCTACGAGTGCGACGACCGCCAGGAGGCCCGAAGTATTTTGCGGGACCTGTTCGGGGGGCGCTGAACTAGTTCACAAATCTTTCAGCGTTCCGCCACGCCCTTGTGGGCGCCGCCGCCGTGTGCTAGGATGCTTGGCAGGAAAGGAGGTGATGTGAATGGGCGATAGACCTAGCTATGGCCGTAGGCCTGTCCATTCACACCTTCACCTCTCTGAGGTGCTGGTGCGATAGCCTAAGAGGCGCGTAGGACAGGCCTACGTGCCTAGCGCAAGAGGCCATCCTTCCTCGGAAGGATGGCTTTTTGTTTCCCCGGAAGTTATCGTCTAAGGGCCATGCCTTTGGACCTGGAGCTGGTGGCCCAACGCCTCACGACAGCCTTCGTCGGCCGCCGCCTGACCTGTCTGCCCAGCGCCACCTCGACGCAGGACGAGGCCCGCGCCCAGGCCGACGCCGGGGCGCCGGAAGGCACGGCTGTCCTGGCCGAGGAGCAGACGGCCGGTCGCGGCCGCCTGGGGCGCTCCTGGGCATCGCCCGCGGGGACGAATCTCTACCTGACTATCGTGCTCAGGCCTACAGTTGAGCGCCTGCGGTCGTTGAGCATCGTCGCTCCCCTGGCCGTGGCCGAGGCGGTGGAAGAGACCACCGGCCTGTCGCCGGGCATTAAGTGGCCCAACGATGTCTTAATCCGCGGGCGCAAGCTGGCGGGCATTCTCATCGAGAACGAGCTGGCTGGGCGGTCCGTGCGGTATTCGCTGGTCGGCATCGGGCTGAACGTGAACCTGGATGTAGCGCGGGTGCCGGAGATCGCCGGGATTGCCACCAGCCTGAGGCGTGAGCTGGGCCGCGAGGTGTCGCGGGGGGACGTGCTGGCGGCGCTGCTCAACCGCTTCGAGGCGCTGTATCTCCAGGCCCCAGAAGGTCCGGCCGTGCTAGACGCCTGGCGCTCGCGCCTGGAAACGCTGGGGCGGCAGGTGCGCGCCACGTTTGGCCGGCAGGTGGAGGAGGGGCTGGCCGAGGACGTGGACGCCGAGGGCAGCCTCATCCTGCGCCGCCCCGACGGCTCGCGCGTCTCGATAGCGGCCGGCGAAGTCACCCTGCGGTAGTTCATGAATCACACCCCGCGCACTGAAGTGCGCGGCTCCCTTATCTTGAGTCGCCGAAATTCGGCAAGCTGAGGGCAGACTTCAGATGGCGGGGTTGTTCATCACACCGGTTCGCCGGCCGCCCCTCACTCCTTCTTCTCCTCGATGGGGACCTGACGCGACGCGCCGCCATCGCCGCTGATGCGGCTCATGAACATGCTGATCAGGTCGATGGGGATGGGGAAGATCACGGTGCTATTCTTTTCTGTCGCTATCTCGGTGAGGGTTTGCAGGTAGCGGAGCTGCAGGGTGGTAGGGGTGGCGGCCATCACCTTGCCGGCTTCCGCTAGCTTCTCGGCGGCCTGGTACTCACCCTCGGCGTGGATGACCTTGGCCCGCCGCTCGCGCTCGGCTTCGGCCTGGCGGGCGATGGCGCGGATCATCTCCGGCGGCAGGCCGACATCGCGCACCTCTACCATGGTGACCTTCACGCCCCAGGGCTCGGTGGCCTCGTCGATGATGTGCTGCAGCCGCTGGTTGATCTGCTCGCGCTTGCTCAGCAGTTCATCGAGGGCGGATTGGCCGATAACGTTGCGCAGGGTGGTCTGGGCGATGAGGGAGGTAGCACGGATGAAGTCCATGACCTTGACCACGGAGTCTTCCGGGTTGACCACGCGGAAGTAGATGACGGCGTCCACCTTGACGGTGACGTTGTCCTCGGTTATCACGTCCTGGCGGGGGACGTCCATGGTGACGATGCGCAGGTCCACCTTCACCATCCGCTCCACGATGGGGATGATGAGGAAGAGTCCTGGGCCGCGGGCTCCCACCAGGCGACCGAGGCGAAAGATGACCCCCCGTTCGTACTCCTGGACGATCTTTATGGCGATCCAGAACAGGGGTATGGCCATCAGATATCCCAGGCCTGTCAGGACGCGGGCCAGCCAATTGGGGCCCGGTAAAGCGGCAGGTGTTGGCGGAGTGGACATGGGGGCTAACCTCCTTCTGGCAACGAAAGGCTGGACCGCAGCTTAAAAGCTGCGGTATGGATAGGGCTATGGACAAGCGAAACGCTAACCTCCTTCGCGCTGCTTCTTGACCTTCAGCTGGAGCCCCTGGACTTCGGTGATCACTACGCGCTCTCCGGGCTGGACGGAACCGTCCTCCGATTCGGCGGACCAGTATTCGCCGCTGACGAATACGAACCCCTTCGGGTCCAGGGCCGAGCGGGCTATCGCCTCCTGACCCACCATCGTCTGCATCCCCATCTGGGCGGGCATTCTTCTTATGCGGATAATGCTGGCCAGGACGTAGAGGACGAACAGGGCCAGGGCCGCCCCCAGGCCGAACACCAGCCAGCGCGATACCTGGAACTCCGGAGGGTTGCCGCTGGTGAGGAGAAGGCCGCCCAGGATGAGGGCGACGATCCCCCCGATACCTAATATGCCGTGGCTGACGACGAACAGCTCCAGGCCGAACAGAACGAAAGCGAACAGGATTAGCACCACCCCGGCCCAGTTGAAGGGCAGCACGCTGAGGGCGAAGAAGCCCAGCACCAACGCGATGACCCCGAATACGCCCGGGAAGATTTGTCCCGGGTTGACGATTTCGATGAAGAGAGCGAGAGACCCCAGAGATATCAGCAGGAAGGCGATGTTCGGGTCGGCCAGGATGTCCAGGACGTCCTCCGCGAAGTTGCGGTCGTTGTAGACCACGGGCGCCTCGGCGGTGCGCAAGACGACGGTGGGGCCACCCTGGCGTAGCTCCACCTCCCGGCCGTCCATCTGGCGCAGCAGGTCGTCGAGGTCGCCGGCCACGTACTCCACCACCCCCAGCTGGAGCGCCTGATTGTACTCGGCCGAGATGCCGTCGCGCACGGCCGATTCGGCCCAGTCGGCGTTGCGGCCGCGCAACTGGGCGTCGCCGCGGATCTTGGCCACGGCGTTCTCCAGGACCTTGTTCCCCAGGTCGCCCTCGATGTCGCCGCCGCCGGCGTCCACCGGCGTCGCCGAGCCGATGACAGTGCTGGGCGCCATGGCCGCCACGTGGCTGGCGTACGCGATGAAGGTCCCGGCGGAGGCGGCCTGGCCGCCCGGTGGCCAGACGTAGGTCACCACCGGCACATTGGAGTCGTGGATGCGCTGGCGGATGTTGTCCATGGAGCTGGAGAGGCCGCCGGGGGTGTTGAGGCGGATTACCACCGCGGCCGCCTGCTCGTCCTCAGCGGCGTCGACGCCCCGGTCAATGTAGCGGTCCATGACGGGGTTGACGGTGCCTTTGGCGGTGAGGACGTGGACGGCTCCCGGCGGGCCGCCGGGCCCCCCCGCGCAGGCGAAGCTGACGGCGCCCAGGACGACCGCCAACACAGCCAGCGTCAGGCGAGGGCGACGCCGGCATCGGCGAAGGATTGAGCTCATGTCAGGCGGTCCGTTATCGTAGCCACCCAATAGAGATTATACACATCCGTGTACTCCTCAGATTCGCAGGTTTGAAGAGGGTGTTCGGCCGGTGCTAGAATGGCCACTGTCCTGAGCGGAGTCGAAGGGCCGCAGGAGTTGATGGCAATGGACGATACTATGCGCTGCCGCGGCATGCGCGACGTGCTGCCGCCCGCGATGCGACGCTTCCGTAGCGTGGAGCAGGCGTTTCGCGACGTGTGCCAGGGCTGGGGCTATGAAGAGGTCCGCACGCCGACGATCGAGCATCTGCACCTGTTCACCGCGGCCGGCACGCTCTCGCCCCAGATGCTCGGTCGCGTCTACTCCTTCCTGGACTGGGACGGCTGGAGCGGCCAGCGGGTGGTCCTGCGCCCGGACTCCACTATCCCCACCGTCCGCCTCTACGTGCAGCAGATGAGCGACGGTGGGGCGGCGAAGCTGTTCTACGTCCAGAACGTGTTCCATTTCGCCCAGGGGGACGAGCCGCGGGAGGAGTGGCAGTGCGGGGTCGAACTCATCGGGGATACGCAGCCGGTGGGAGACGTGGAGCTGATCCTGATAGGCTGCGAGGTCCTCCAGCGGCTGGGGTTGCAGCCCGAGCTCAGGCTGTCCGACCCCGGGATACTGCGGGCGGTCCTGGTGCAGGCAGGACTGGAGATGGCCGAGCAGTTGGCCTTGTACGACCGCATCCTGGACGGCGACGTAAGCGCGCTGGATGAGATCCAGGAACGGCTGCCGGAAACCGGCGGCTCGCTGCGGGCGCTTCTATCCACGGAGGGCGAGGGAGTGCCCTATCTGAACAACCTGCGGGGCGTTCTCCTCCCCGCTATCCCCGACCTCGCCCGCCCGCTGGACGAGCTCACAGCCGTGGCCGAGGTGTTAGGGCAGACCGGCTGCCGCTATCGCATTGCGCCGGCGCTGGTGCGTAACTTCGAGTACTACACCGGGCCCGCTTTCCACTTCCAGGTCGATGGGACGAAGGTCGGCGGTGGCGGTCGCTATGATGCCCTGATCTCTCTGATAGGGGGTGAGGAAAGCCCGGCCTCCGGTTTCGCTCTCTATCTGGACCTCATAGCTCCCCTCCTGCCGGCAGATGGGGCGCAGGAAGGGGGCGCGGTCGGCGTGCGGCCCGGCAGCGAGCAACCAGCGGACCTGGCCGCCGCCTTTCGCCTGGCCTCAGCCCTCCGCGGCGCCGGCCGGCAGGTGGACGTGGCGGCAGGACGGGAAGGGGCGACGGTGTGGCAGGTGGTGGCTGGCGACGGCGGCTTCGTGCTCAGCAGGGATGGCGCCGCGTCCCAACGTCTGGCCTCGGTGGACGAGGTCGTGCGGGCCATCACGGAACTGGGCCGTGATTAAGCTGGCCCTGCCCGCGGGCGACTTGCGCTCGCCCCTGGCGTCGCTCCTGGCTTCGTCCGGCCTGCGAGTGGAGGGCTACGGCGAGGGCTCCCGCGCCTACCGGCTCCCCCTGCAAGGCCGCGAGAACGTCGTGGTGCGGGTGTTCCGCGAAAAGGACATCCCTATCCAAATCGCCCTGGGCAACTACGACCTGGGGGTATGCAATCTGGCCTGGCTGACGGAGATGCAGGTCCGCTTCCCGGGGCAGCCGGTGGTCGCCCTGCGAGACATGGGCATCGGCCGCTGCGCCATCTTCGCCGCCGCCGGGGCCGCGGGAGATAGTCTGGCCCACGCGGGTTCGATGGGCGTCGTCCGCTTGGCCAGCGAGTACCCCAATCTGGCGGAGACGTTCGCCATGGCGGCCCGCCTGCCCGCCTATCGGGTGCAGGCCGTCTGGGGCGCCGCCGAAGCCTATCCGCCCGAGGACGCGGACCTGGCGATCGTGGCCGCCCCGGATGAGGCTGCGCTGCGCGCCCACGGGCTGAACCCCCTCTTCCTCCTGATGGAGGGTTCGGCCTGGCTCATCGCCAACGCTGATAGCATCGCCGGTAAGGACCTTAGCCCCGTCCTGGGGCCGCTGATGTACGGCGCCTCCGCC
>JACPQO010000067.1 GCA_016190405.1 Chloroflexota bacterium
ATCCGACGGACGCCGGCCGTGCGATCGGCGAATTCGTGGAGGACCTCTCGAACTGGTACGTGCGTCGAAGCCGGCGACGGTTCTGGAAGAGCGAGAGCGACGCCGACAAGGCCTCGGCCCACCACACCCTGTACGAGTGCCTGGTGACCCTGGCCAAGCTGCTGGCGCCCTTCACCCCCTTCGTCGCCGAGGAGATGTACCAGAACCTGGTGCGCTCGGTGGACAAGGAGGCCGCGGAGAGCGTCCACCTGGGCCGCTGGCCGGAGCCCGATCCTTCGCTGGTGGACCAGCGGCTCATGGAAGAGACCCGGCTGGTCATGCGCGTGGTCAGCCTGGGGCGCGCCGCCCGCAGCGTGGCCGGCATCAAGGTGCGCCAGCCCCTTTCGCGGGTCGTAGTCAAGCCCCGCTATCCGGTGGAAGCCGAAGGGCTGAAGCGGCTGGAGGCCCAGCTCCTGGACGAGCTCAACGTGAAGGCTCTCGCCCTGGCCGAGGACGAATCGCAGCTCGAGGGCCTGGCCCTGGCCAGCGACGAGGCCGGATACGCCCTCGGGCTCGACACGACCCTCACCCCGGAGCTTCGGGACGAAGGGCTGGCCCGCGAGCTGGTCCACCGCATCCAGAACCTGCGCAAGGCCGCCGGCTTCGATATCTCCGACCGCATCGTGACCTACTATCGCGGCTGGGAGCGGCTGGGGCAGGTGCTGGCCAGGCACGGCGACTACGTTCGGCAGGAGACGCTGTCCCGGGAGCTGCTGGAGGGCGCGCCGCCGCCGGACGCCCACGCCGAGGAGCAGAAGATCGACGGCCAGGCGGTCACCCTGGCTGTGCGGCGGGTGTAGGGGCGCATCATGACGCGCCCCTACGGTTGCCGGCGGGGCGCGCCGTCGCCCTCTCGGTCGTGCACGAACAGGCCGCGCACCGCCCGGCGGATCGTCTGGCCCAGCGGTGGCGCCGGTCCGGCTTCGACGTGCTCGCCCCGGACAATGCGCTGGTGCTGCGAGGCCACCTCGGCCCCGAACAGCATGACGTTGGCACTGACGTATATCCCAAACAGGAACGAGGCCACGGCGCCCAGGGAACCGAACACGATGTCGTAGTTGCCGAAGTTCTGCACGTATATCGCGAAGCCGACCTTGGCCACTTCGAACAGGACCGCCGCTACCAGCGCCCCCGGCCACACCTCGCCGAGGCGCGTCCTGCCGGCCGGCACTGTCCAGTACAAGACCAAGAAAGCGACGAAGGAGAGCAGAAGAGGCACCAGGACCGAGGCCGCGTCCCAGAGGAAGCCGGCCCACTCCGCCGCGTCGCCCAAGTAGGCGATGTCGCCGCTGAACTCGCGCACCGCGCGCAGGAAGGCGGTGGCCCCCACCGAGAGCAGGAAGAAGACGCTCACACCCAGGGCCATCGCCAGGTCCAGCAGCTTCTGCTGGGCCCACGGACGCCGCTGTTCCACCCCGTAGGCGGTGTTGATGGCGCGGCGGATGACCCCGAACATGTTGCTGCCCGCCCAGGCCATGCCGATTAAGCCCAGCGCACCCAGGGCGCTGCTGCCCGGCCCGGCCACCGCCTGCACCGCATCCGTCACCCGGTTGCGGCCTTCGCCTTCGCTGAGGGGGATGAAGTCCAGCACGGCGTCGATGACGTCGGTCTGGAGACCCTCGTCGCGCAGGAACAGCCCCATGACGCCCACCAGGAAGATCAGCAGCGGGAACAGCGAGAATAACACGTAGTAGGAGATGGCGGCCGCCGTCTGGGTGCAGTTGTCGTCCAGGAACCCTTTAGCGGAGCGCCGGAACAGGGTCGCTAACAACTTCAGCGTCTGCATGTCTCTAAGACAACGGCCCGACGAACCGCCGGGCCTCGCCCATTATACCAGCGCACGGTGGCAGGAACTGTCCCGAAAAAGGGAGCGCGGCACGTCGCGCTATACCTCGGCGGGGGTTGACGGCCCGCACTGGGCCTTTCGTATACTGCAACCGTGCAGTTACAGGAGGCCCGTATGTCCCCTCTCGGGGAGACCCTCCGACGCGCTAGGCTGGCCAAGGGAGTAACTATTGAGGACGCCGAGCGCGTAACTCGAATCCCCCGCAAGTACCTGGAAGCCCTGGAGCAGGAGAACTTCGGCATCCTGCCGGCCCCCGTCTACGCCCGCGGCTTCCTGCGCTCCTATTCCGGTTACCTGGGGCTGGATCCCGCCGAGCTCCTCCCCTTCTTCCCCGTGGGCCACGTGGACGAGCCGAAGCTGGAGCCCCTGCCCGAGGTCAAGCAGGTCCGCACCTGGTCCATGAGCGGCGTCATCGCCGTGGCCGTGGTGGGCCTGCTGATCCTTCTGGTGGTCCTCCTCTACAGCGTGGGCCGCGAGCAAAGCAGCGGCTCCCTCCTGCGGGAGGAGGCGGGTGCCGGCGCCCAGGCGACGACCGGGGTCTTGGTGCCGCCGGAGGGAGAGGCCGGGGGCGGCAACGCGGGCCCCGCCGCGGCCCTGCCGGACCTGGCCGGTCAGAGCCTGGAGGAAGCCGTGGCCATAGTTCAGGAGGCCGGCGCCTCCTACGTGGTCGTGGGCGTGAGCGAAGGCGACGTACCCGTGGGCCGGATCGTGGGCCAGGTGCCGCCGCCCAACACCGCCATCCAGCCGGGCGAGATCGTCACCCTCATCGTCAGCCGCTAGGTGTAGTTCTCACGTAGGGGCGCGGCAGGCGGCGCCCCCACAACGCACGCGCACTCCTTGCCGCATTGGGAGTACCTGCCGCACAATATCGCTACCATGCGCAAGGCCCTCCTGGCACCGCTTACGCTGCTGGCGGGCGCCGCCGTCGCGGCTGTCCTCTACGCGGCCTGGCGCCACGTCGTCCCCCGGCGGGAGGCGTCGCTGCCTGACCCGCCGGACGCCGACTCTGAGGAAGTCCGCTTTCGGAGCCGCGACGGCGTTCGCCTGTTCGGGCTGTTGCTGCCCGGTCGCCAGGGCCACCCGGGCGTCGTCCTCTGCCACGGCTACTTCAAGAGCTTGACGGAGCCGCTCGAAATTGGACTGCGGCTGAACCGGGAGGGCTACCACGTCCTCCTGTTCGACTTCCGCGGCTGCGGCCGCAGCGACGGCCGCTTCACCACCATCGGCTACAAGGAGACCTGGGACGTCCTGGCCGCCGTCGATTTGCTGAGGTCCCGCCTGGGCGCCGCGCCCATCGGCGTCCTGGGCATATCGATGGGCGCCGCCGCCGCCATCATGGCCGCCGCCCAGACCCAGGATATCGCGGCCCTGGTCGCCGACTCGCCCTACGCTCACCTGGAGGGGGTCATGCGCGTGAATATCCCCGAGTTCGCGCCCTTCCGCTGGATGGTGCCCTTCGGATGGGTCAGTGTCCTCGCCGGCCAACTGCTGAGCGGCGGCCGCCTGCGCCACGTGCGTCCCGTCGACGACGTGGCGCGCATCTCGCCGCGGCCCATCCTGTTCGTCTACGGCGAACGCGACAGCTACATCCCGCACCAGCAGGCCGGCGAGCTGTTCGAGGCCGCCGGCGAACCCAAGGAGCTGTGGCTGGCCGCCGGCTCCGACCACGCCGTGGCCCGCCTGGACCACCCGCAGGAGTACACGCGTCGGGTGCTGGGCTTCTTCGGGCGCTATCTGCTGGGACGGCCTGCGCGGCGAGGGCGAAGGGCGCGAGCGGCGCGGACCGGCTAGCGCTCCCCGATCCCGTGCAGGACCTCCGTCTGGTAGTCCACCAGCTCCGCGTCCAGCCGCTCCGACCAGCCCTTTCCGTTCGTCCTGAGCCTGTCGAAGGATGAACGGGGGCCGCACCCCTACTC
>JACPQO010000066.1 GCA_016190405.1 Chloroflexota bacterium
GCCGTCGGGGCTGGGGCCGTGGGCGGCCAGGCTGGAGACGTAGACGAAGCGGCGGAGGTCCGGCGCCGCCTCGGCGGCGGCCAGGAGGTTGGCGGTGCCGCCGGCGTTCACGGCGTCGAACTCCGCCGCGTTGCGGGCCTGGACCAGCCCCGCCGCGTGCACCACGGCGCCGACACCAGCAACGGCCGGGGGTAGGGAGGCCGCGTCCGTGACGTCGCCCAGGGCCTCCTCGTGGGGGAAGGCGGCCAGAAAGCGGCGGTCGCTTGTCCGCCGCACCAGCACGCGGACGTCGTGGCCCTCGCCGGCCAGGTGCTCGGCGATGTGGGAGCCCAGGAAGCCGGTGGCGCCGGTGACCAGCACCCTCACAGCGCCAGCTCCTGCCCTGCCTGCCCGGCCAGGGAGCCCGGCCCAAGGGCCTTCTCGTATATGCGATACGTCTTGTACCGCTCGGCGCCGACCTTGGTGATCAGCGAGGTGATGAGGCGGTTGTCCTCCAGGGTCCAGGAGAACTCAGCCCATCTGAAGCCACATCTAAGGGCCCCCCGGTATATCTCGTCGCACAGGAGGTAGGCAAGACCCGCGTAGTCACGCGTGCGGAACTCCTTCTTGACGCCCAGGAGAACCAGCCGCCCGGTGCGCAGGCGCCGCACCTTGAGGCGCCACAGCAGCTTCAGCAAACCGAACGGGAAAAGATGCCCGTTCAGGTCGTGGATCGCCTCATTCAGGTTGGGGACGGCGAGGGCGGCGCCGGCAACCCTGCCGTCTATCTCGACGATGGGAACGATATTCGGCTCGGCGATGAGCAGGATGTCACGCGCGAACTTCTCCGCCTCCGCCTCGGTGGCCGGGACGAACCCCCAGTTGTCGCGCCAGGCGTCGTTGAAGACCTCCATGATGGCCCTCACCTCACCATGCAAGCGGCGTTTCACCGCTATGCGCACCTTCACCTCTGGGCGCGACCTGAGTTCGCGGACCATGCGTGTCGGTGGCCCGGGCGGTACCGGTTGCGCTTCCCACCGCCAGGCGAAGAGGTCTTGCACCTTTACATAACCACAGTCTTCAATGAGGCCCTGATAGAAGCGGGGTGAGTAGGGCATCTGGATCATCGGCGGCGAGTCGAAGCCGTCAACGAGCAGGCCGGCCTCGCCGTTGATGGAGAAGCTCAAGGGGCCGCGCCCTCGCTCCATCCCCTTGTCTCCCAGCCACGCCTCAGCCGTATCCAGAAGCGCGCGCGCCACGTCGGCGTCGTTCTCTGTCTCGAAGAAGCCGAAGAAGCCGGTCCGCTCATGGTGATAGCGGTTGTGCTCACGGTCGACCTGGGCCGAGATGCGGCCGACCACCTGGCCGTCGCGGCGGGCCAGGAAGAGCTGCACGTCGGCGTGCTGGAAGAAGGGATTGTGACGGGGCGAGAACTCCTCGCGCTGGAGCCGCAGCAGGGGAGGCACCCAGTTCGGATCGCCGGCGTACAAGCGCCAGGGCAGCCGGATGAAGGCCTCCAGGTCGTCCTTGCCGCCGACCGGGGTTACGGTCGTCGCCATGGCCGGGCTGTTAGGGGATAAGGCCTTGCTTGCGGGCGACGGTACGGAACTGCTCCAGGGCCTGTTCTATCTGGTCCTCGGTGTGGGTGGCCATGCAACTGGTGCGCAGCATCGCCTTGCCGATGGGCACCGCGGGATAGATGACCGGATTGGTGTACACGCCGTGCTCCAGCAGCAGCTTCCAGAAGACGACGGTACTGTATTCATCGCCCAGGTTGATGGGCACGATGGGCGTCTGCGACTCGCCGATATCGAAGCCGATCTGCCGCAGGCCGTCGCGAAAGAGCGTGCCTATCCGGGAAAGGCGCTCCACGATCTTCGGCTCGCTCTCCAGCACGTCAAGGGCGGCCAGGGCCGCCGCTGTAGAGGCCGGCGGCAGGCTGGCGCTGAACATCATGGCCCGGCCGAAGTGCCGTATCCACTCCATGACCACCTTGGGCCCGGCGACGAACCCCCCGATGGAAGCCAGCGACTTGGAGAAGGTGCCGATAACCAGGTCAACCTCGTCGGCGAGGCCGAAGTGGCTGCCGCTGCCCCGTCCTCCCTGGCCCAGGACGCCGATGGCGTGGGCATCGTCGACCAGGAGACGGGCGCCGTGCCGGCGGCAGGCCTGCACGATGCGCGGCAGGTCGGCGATGTCGCCGCCCATGCTGAACACGCCGTCCACGATGACCAGGCAGGCCTTCCCCTTGCCCACTCGCTTGAGGACGGAGTCCAGGTGGGCGCCATCGTTGTGGCGAAAGCGGACCATCTCGCCGTCCGCCAGCTGGCAGCCGTCGTAGATGCTGGCGTGGTCCGACTTGTCCACCACGGCCACGGAGCGGCGGCTGACCAGGGCCGATATCGTGCCCAGGTTGGCCTGATAGCCGGTGGTGAAGACCAGCGCCGCTTCCTTGCCCAGGAAGCGGGCGATGCGGTCCTCCAGCTCCTCGTGCATGTGGGTGCTGCCGTTGAGCAGGCGGGAGCCGGTCATCGACGTACCGTATTCGCTGATGGCCTGGCGGGCGGCTTCGATGACCCGGGGATGGCGGGTCAAGCCCAGGTAGTTGTTGGAGCCCAGCATAAGGACGCGACGGCCGTAGATCTCGGCTTCCGGGCCGTCGTTTCTGTCCAGGGGTTGGAAGAAGGGGTAGAGCTGGACGGCGCGCGCCTGCTCGGTCAGGGTGAATTCGGCGGCTTTGGCGAAGATATCCCCCTGGTCCTGACCGTCGTAACGGTCCCGGATCATGGCGTCGATGGTGAGGCCGGCCGCGTCAGGGAGGGTTAGCGGGGTTTCGGTCGGTCGTTCCGTCGGCTCAGTCATCGTCTCGGCGTACGGACGAACCCACTATAGCACGCCTGTCCTTCCGCGAGAAGGCGCGCTCCAGCGGAGGCAAGTATGGGTCGAGCGGGGAGCGAGTCCGCACTTTGCCGTTCAGCTTACTCGCCGCAGCCGGTGGCTGCAAGGGGCGGCCTGTTGCCGACGCGCCATCTCTGCGCAGGCGCCTGCCCCTCTAGGGGCTCACGGGTTCCAGACGATGTTGGAGGTAACGTTGATCACCAGCACGTCGTTGGGGCACAGCGTCTCCAGGTCGTTGATCACGGGCGGGACATCGGGGTCAAAGCTGGTCCAGACCTTGGTCTGGTTCTCGTGGTGCCAGGCGATGTTCAGCACTGTGGCATCGACTAGCTGGGCGAAGCCTTCGCCGGCGGCGGCGCAGGCAGCGCCGGTGTAGGGCACGAAGTTCCAGTCGGCGTAGAGTTGAATCTCGGCGGCCGCCACCTTCGCTGGCGGGCCGGCCGCGCGGTCGCTGGAGGAGAAAGCCCCTAGGGCCAGGGAGGTCGGCACCGCCGCAGCGGCCAGCGCCAATACGAGCAGGCCCAGAAGCAGTCGTGCGTTCTTCATGTTGCCCCTTTCTGCCGGTGTCCTCGGTCGTCGGAACAGCTGGCGAGTAGATCGGCTCGCTACAAGAGATGATAGCTGGAACCGAGGCGATGCGCACCCCGCTCTCAATCGCTGGCCGGCTGTTGAGGGAGCTGGTGCCGGGGGTGGGGGTCGAACCCACACGGCCTTGCGGCCAGCGGATTTTAAGTCCGCCGCGTCTGCCA
>JACPQO010000005.1 GCA_016190405.1 Chloroflexota bacterium
CCACTACGGCCTGGAGAAGGTCAAGCAGCGCATTCTAGACTTCCTGGCCGTGCGCAAGCTGACCGGCGGCGCCACCCGCGGCCCCATTCTCTGTTTCGTGGGGCCGCCGGGCACTGGCAAGACCTCCCTGGGCCAGTCCATCGCCCGCGCCCTAGGCCGCAAGTTCATCCGCATCTCCCTGGGCGGCATCCGCGACGAAGCGGAGATCCGCGGCCACCGCCGCACCTACGTGGGCGCCCTGCCCGGCCGCATCATCCAGGAGGTCCGCCGCTGCGGATCCAACAACCCCGTCTTCATGCTGGACGAAGTGGACAAGCTGGGCATCGATTTCCGGGGCGACCCCGCCTCAGCCCTCCTGGAGGTCCTCGATCCCGCCCAGAACCACGCCTTCAGCGACCACTACCTGGACATCCCCTTCGACCTGTCCAGGGTCTTCTTCATCACCACCGCCAACCTCCAGGACCCCATCCCCGCCCCCCTGCAAGACCGCATGGAGGTCATCGAGCTCCCCGGCTACACCGAGAACGAGAAGCTGGAGATCGCCAAGCGTTATCTCCTGCCCCGCCAGATGCGGGAGAACGGCATCCCCGAGGACAGTCTCAGGGTGACAGACGAAGGCATCCTGGAGATCATCCGCTCCTACACTCGGGAGGCCGGTGTGCGCAGCCTGGAGCGGGAGCTGGGCAGCATCTGTCGCCGGGTCGCCCGCGGCCTGGCCAAGGGCGAGACTGAGTCCGTCGCCGTCAGCGAGGAGAACCTGGCCGACTATCTGGGCGCCCCCCGCTTCCGCTGGGAGCTGGCCGAGGAGAAGGACGAAGTCGGCGTGGCCACCGGCCTGGCCGCCACCATGGCCGGCGGTGACGTCTTATTCGTGGAGGCCTCCACGGTGCCCGGCAAGGGGCGCCTCATCCTCACCGGCAAGCTGGGCGAGGTGATGCAGGAGTCGGCCCAGGCCGCCCTCACCTACGCCCGTTCCCGCGCCTCGGCCCTGGACATCGCCGCCTCCGCTTTCGACAAGAACGACATCCATATCCATGTGCCCGCCGGCGCCATCCCCAAGGACGGCCCGTCTGCCGGCGTCACCATGGCCACCGCTCTCGTCTCCGCCCTCTGCCGCCGCCCGGTGCGCAAGGACGTGGCCATGACCGGCGAGATTACCCTCCGCGGCAAGGTCCTGCCCGTGGGCTCCGTCCGCGATAAGGTTCTCGCCGCCCACCGGGCCGGCATCAAACGGGTGATCCTGCCCCGCGACAACGAGAACGACCTGCTGGAGGTGCCGGAGCAGGTGCGCCGCGAGCTGGAGTTCGTGCTGGCCGAGCACGTGGACGAGGTGCTGAACGCCGCCCTGCACCCGGAGAAACGCGAGGAAGCCCCCAAGCTGGTGCCGGCTGCGGCCGGGTAGCACCCTATGCGCGAGGAAGCTTGGCGGTGGTTGGAACAAGCGGAAGAATGGGTGCGCGAGCAGTTGCCGACGCAGTCGTAACCCGATTCTGCGAGCGCTTGCTCAGCCGCATGCGCGTTACTGCCCTCATCTGGTTCGGCTCGCGAGCCACGGGCGATTTCGACCGCTGGAGTGACTATGACTTCATCGTCGTGTCACCGGAATTCGAAGGCGTCCGTTTCCTGGATCGAGCCGACCGGTTGGAAGAGCTCCGGGAAGACGGAGCGAGCTACGACTTCCTCTGCTATACGCCGGAGGAGTTCCAGCAACTGGTCAGCCAGATCACCATCGTGCGGGAGGCGGCCAGGACCGGCGTCAGACTAATCTGACGGGCGTTGACGCGGGCGCCTTCAACCCTTGACCGCCTCCAGCACCACCCGGTGGTTCGTGGAAGCGATGCCGTCCGCCACCTTCAAGCGCTGCGCCGCCTCGGCCAGCGCGGCCGCGTCCCGCCGGCGGTCCACGTCGGGGACGGCGGGGCTCCCCTCCAGCGCCTGCGCCAGTTCGTCCACGCCGCCCAGCAGGATGTGCCGGGACAGGAAATCGCGCACCAGCACCGTCCTCAGCCCGTGCTCCCTTAGCCGGCGTCGCAGGGTCACCGACCGCTTCTCCGTGACGCCCGCCATCTGGCCCCGGCCGAAGATCTCGGCGAACTCCCAGGCGTTGCGCTCGCCGATCGTGACCTCCAGGAAACGGCCGCCGGGCCGCAGGACGCGCGCCGCCTCCGGCAGGACGCGCGGCTCGCTGGCCGGGCCGCGCCGGCTGTACACCACGTCGAAGGCGGCGTCGCCGAACGGCAGCGCTTCCCCCAGCGCCCGCAGCCAGGACACCGCCTGATGGCCCGCCAGGCCGCGGGCATACGTCAGCATCTCGGCGAAGGGGTCCAGGCCGACGATCCGAGTCTCCGGCGACGCCTGGGCCATCCGTATGGTGAACTCGCCGCCGCCGCAACCCAGGTCCAGCGCCCGGCATCCGGGCCTGAGAGCTTCCCCCAGCCGTTCCTCGAAGAACTCCTCGCCCGTCTCGCCCTCGTACCGGTGCGGCAGCCGCGCCACGTAGCCCGGGTTCACCCGGGCGATGCGCCGCCACTCCTCGTACAGCGCCCAGTCGATCTCCACCATCCCTTGACCCTTGACCCCTGACCCTTGGCCCCTGACCCGTGCTCAGTACCCCCTCCTGATGTCCACCACGTTGCGCAGCGGCTCGCCCGCCAGATAGCGGCGCAAGTTATCGCAGAAGAGGTCGACGGCCAGTTGCATATAGCGGGGCGTGCCCCCGCTGACGTGGGCCGTGACGATGACGTTCTCCATCCCCCAGAACTCGCTCTCCGGCGGCAGCGGCTCCCGCTGGAAGACGTCCAGGGCCGCGCCGGCGATCCACCCCTCCTTCAGCGCCCGCAGCAGCGCCTCCTCCTGGATGATCGCCCCGCGGGCGATGTTGATGATGACGGCCCGCGGCTTCATCGCCCGCAGCTCCTCTGCCCCGATCATGCCCCGCGTGTCAGGCGTTAGGGGCACGGCGACGACGACGAAGTCGCTCTCGCCCAGCAGGTACGGCAGCTGCGACGGCGGCAGCAGATCATCGATGTCCCCCGCGCGCGACCGGCGGCGGCGGGCGGAGCGCCTGATGGCCAGCACCCGCATGCCCAGCGCCGCGGCCAGCTTCGCCACGTAGCCGCCGATGGCCCCCAGCCCCACTATCCCCACCGTCTTGCCATACAGCTCGTCGGCCCAGTAGGGCCGCCAGGCGCGCTCGGCCTGAGCCCGGAAGGCGCGCGGCAGCCCCTTCGTGAAGGCCAGCATCGCCCCTATGACGTACTCGCCGATGGCCACGGCGTGGATGCCGCTGGCCGTGGTCACCGTCACACCGGAGCGCAGCAACGGGCTGTCCAGCAGCCGGTCCACGCCGGCGCTGGTGAGCTGCACCCAGCCCAGCCGCGGCGCCCGCTCCAGGATGTCTTCCGGAATTAGGGGGGTGGTGAACAGCACCTCCGTCTGGGCCAGGACCGCGGCCAGGCCGCGCTGCGCCTCCTCCTCGCTCTCGTCCCCTGAGGCGGCGGGCTCGCCGTAGCCGGCCCAGATGGCGCGGCCGCCCCGGTAGGCGTGCCGCTGGGCGCGGCTCAAGGTCGTCACCTCCAGGCCCCGATCGAGCCCGGTGATGCGCCCCAGCAGCTCATCCGCCAGGGCCAGCGTCAGCGTCACGCGCACGGGTTGTTCCATGATGGCTCTGGACTCGGATTATACCGCGCGCCGGGCTGGCCTCCATCACTCAATCTATGCGGTGGCATAAATTGAACAATAGCATACGTTCTTTACTGTTTGTTAACTCACGTTGAGGAGCGGTTGTCTTACACTGGAAGTGGAGAGAGCAACGCTCGCCTGTTAGTCGGTCGAGCCACCCCGACCCGGCCCGTCGGGGCCGCCGACCTGCACCGGGACGAGCCCAAAAGGGAGGACCACCCGCATGCCCTGCCGGGGCTACCTGCCCGCCGATCGTGGCGGCGCCAGCGCACCCAGCCCAAAGGGGGGGCGCACCCCATCCCGCGTCTTTCTGTTTGCCGTGGGCGGCGCTCTGGGAGTCGCGGCGCTGCTCGTCTCCCTGGGGGCCCTGACCGCCGCCCACGAGGACAGCGGCGGTTCAGGCGCCGGCATCCCGGCTTTCCCCCTGGACTCCACGACGGGGCCCTACCAGATGATGCCCGACCGCATCTTCGCCAGCGACGAATTCCAGGACGCGAAGGCCGCCGACCCTACGCCCGCCAATAACGCCGTCGATCCCGCGGCAACGGCCCCTTCGCCGGCCGAGGCCATCGCTTCCTCCGCCGTGCAGGCCCCAGAGGCGGTCGCCAGCTCTCGATTCGCGCCGCCCTCGCCCGTCCCGGTCGCGCCGGCGGCGCCCCCCGAGACGGCCGCCGTTCGCCTGGCCCGCCAGGTCAGCGAGCGCTTCGGCGTCCGCATCGTCCTGGACGGCCAGGACTGGGGCCCCGACGAGGCGTCGCAGCAGACCAACATCGCCGCCATCAGCAGCGTCATGGAGAGGCTGCCGCAGAGCGTGGTATCGGCCGTTGTCTCGCACGCCAACGGGCCCCTGACCTTCGTCTCCAACAGTCAAGGGCGGACGCTGGACGGCTGGCAGCCCTACGGCGACTTCCCCATGGGCTACTACACCAACTCCGACCAAGGCCCGAACGGCAGCCGCCCGGCCAATGAAGTCGTGCTGATCCCCGGCTTCTCCGACATCTCCATCGGCCACGAAGTGCTGCACGCCTACCACTTCCGCAACGTCGGGCCTGACCAGTACGCCCTGGCCCTCCTGGGCGACGAGATGCGTTCCTTCATGGCGGCCACCGGCTGGCGGCAGATTGGCAGCGACGAACAGGTGCAGGAGACCATCAACCAGCCCTGGGATGCGGTCAACCAGCTGTTCGTCTACGAGGGACGGCCCCTCACCTACACTTCGGCCGCGGACACGACCGTCACCCTGACGCCGCCCAACCCGCTGGAGGCTTTCGCCGTGGCCGGCTCCATCTACTACACGCGCCCTTCCGGCGTGCCCCTCCCCGACTGGCCCGAGTACTGGGCCTGGTTCCAGCAGAACCTGGGGTAGCGCAGGGCCCGCCTCGTAGGGGCGATTCGCGAATCGCCCCTACATTCGCCCCACACAAAGGCCAGGCTTCAGCCTGGCCGGCCAGGTCTGCTACCGCCCTGCCGCCAGCCGCTCGATGAGCCAGCGCGGCAGCCGCGCCGCCTCCATCAGCTTCTGGGTGGCCCGGAAGTCGTACTCCACCCGATGCAGCGAGAGCGTCGCGTCGGCGCTGTCGTACACGGCGTAGGCGGCGCGGGGGTCCCCATCACGGGGCTGACCGACGCCGCCCGGGTTGATCACCAGCTTTCGCTCCAGGGTTAGCGTCAGCCGGTATCCGTCCTCCAGGTAGTACAGCTCGCAGCCCTGGGGAAACTCGGGGCCCTCGACCACCAGCATCGGCACGTGGGTGTGGCCCACCAGTCCGAACGGCGTCTCCTGCCGCTCCAGATGGGCCCGCGCCGCCTCGTGCGAGTACAGGTACTCCCAGATGGGCCAGCGCAGGGTCCCGTGCACCAGCGTAAACTCCACTTCCGATGCCAGCGCCACCTCCGGCAGCCCGTCCAGGTACGACCGCTCTTCCGGCGACAACTGGGCCATAGTCCACAGGGCCGCCGCCGCCGCGTCCTGGTTGAACTCCTCGACCCCCATAGCGCCGGTGGCCGCCCGGTCGTGGTTGCCGGCTACCATCACCGCGCCTAGCTCCCGCAGCCGCGCGATGCACTCCCGCGGCTGCGGCCCGTAACCAACGGTATCGCCCAGGCACCAGAAGGCATCGATGGGCCCCTGCGTCTCCGCGTGGCGGAGCACCGCCTCCAGGGCCGCCAGGTTGGAGTGGACGTCGGAGAGGATGAGGATGCGCACGAAGGGAGTATACTAGGCCACAGTGTCCCAGGCCGCCATCCCACGACATTCTAGAGAGAGGAGCGGGAGCCACTTAGGGGGCGCAGCCAGGAGGAGGGGGACGTGGTTGCGAAGTGAGTGCCGAGAGAACGCGCGAGCCCGGCGGCGCGGCTGGTCCGGCGATCATGACCGTGAAGTCCCCAAGCGACATGCCTACCCCGCCCGCAACCAAGCAGGGGGCCGCAACCATGTCCCTCCCCACGAGCCACGGGCAATACGCCGCCGGTAACTGCACATGTCGCCGCGAGTCGCCAACCCAGAGCGTGGACATGGCTAGCGGATCGTAGACGATTTCGATTCGGCGCATCTGAGGTGGCGGAACCAGGATACACATGCAGTGCGGGCCAACCCGCGATCCTAAGGTCTGAGCGTCGCGCCTAACAGCGCCCACCAGAACCCGCCGTGCTGCCTCCGGGGCTAATCCACGCAGATCAGTAAGGAGTCGTGTCTGGCCGCGAAGTGACCCAGGAAGAGAGTGTAGGCACGCCTTGCCTAGGAAGTGCCAAGACCGAGGAAGCAGGTGTTGGGCCTCAAACCTGCGGGAGGCGGTGCCTTCGCCTAGGTTGTTAATCTCCCAAAGAAGGCGACGAAAAGTCCTCTTGCCGTAGCGCTGCCAGCCTGCCACGACCAACCCGTGCGGCAACAATGATGAGCCGTTCGCCCGAGAGAAGAACCCCTCGCATTCGCGGCGAAGCAGCTCCACCGATTGGCCGATGTCTAGCCAATGCCCTCCCCGTCCCATGCGAACGGCCCACCTTTCGCCATCCCCAAAGAAGCGGCCCTCACCTCGAAGTTTCTCCGCCACCCATTGGTCGGTCGGCACTCCTTCCATGTAGGCTAACCCCGTGTAGCCTATAGAGACTATCCCGTCACGGGCGTGGTAAATCACATTCTTGTTCGCTAGCGGGTCGAATGTCTGACCGGACACGTGTGTGACTAACCGGTCGCTTACCTGTAGCACGTACGGCGGGGCTAGCAAGGACAATACCAGTGTCATTTTCTTCAGTACATATATTCTACCACAGGGCGGCCTGCAAGACGAGACTGAGTCGTGGCGGAACCACCCGATTATAATACCCCCGGTATGAACGTCTCCGACCTCGGCGAGTTCGGGCTCATCCAGCGGCTGGCCACCGCCCTCGGCGCCGCGCCGCCCGAATCGCTCATCGTCGGCATCGGCGACGACGCCGCCGCCTGGCGGGAGGGCACGAGCGTCCTCCTGGCCACGACCGACACCCTGGTGGAGGGCGTCCACTTCCTGCCCGCCATCACCCCCTGGCGCGACCTGGGCTGGAAGGCCCTGGCCGTCAACGTCAGCGACATCGCCGCTATGGGCGGCGAGCCGGTGTTCGCCCTGGTCACCCTGGCCCTGCCGCCGGAAACGGGCGTGGCCGCCGTCGACGAGCTCTACGCTGGACTCCAGGAGTGCGCTCGCGAGTACGGTGTGGCCGTCGCCGGCGGCGACGTCGTGCGAGCGCCCCAGGTCGTGCTGACCGTCGCCTTGCTGGGCCGCGCGCAGATGAGCGACGAAGGTGAGCCGCTCCTCTTGCGACGCGATGCCGCCCAGGGCGCCGGGCACGTCATCGCCGTGACCGGCGCCCTGGGCGGCGCCGCCGCCGGCCTGCGTCGCCTGAAGGAGGGCGCTTCCGCCGGCGATCCCCTCGTCCGCGCCCACCTGCGCCCGCGGCCGCCCCTGGCCACGGCTCAACTCGCCGCCCGCCTGGGCGTCCCCTGCGCCATCGACATCTCCGACGGCCTCCTCCAGGACCTGGGCCACATCTGCGAGATGTCCGGCCTGGGCGCCGATCTGCGCGTCAATGCCGTACCCTTGAGCGCGGATCTGCGGGCGGCCTACCCGGACGAGGCCCTGTCCCTGGCCTGTGCTGGCGGCGAAGACTACCAGATGCTGTTCGTGGCGCCGGCCGAGACGACCCAGGAGCTCAGCCGCTCCGCGCAGGACCGTATTACCGTCATCGGCGAGATGACCGAATCGCCGGACCACCGGCCGCGGCTCCTCGATGCCGCCGGCAACGAGCTGCATCTGGACGACGCCGGCTGGGACCACCTGCGCCGTGGATGAGCACACGCTCGTGCTGCCCTCTCGCGGGCCCGGCGAGACGCGCCGCCTGGGCCGGCGTCTGGGCCGCCTCCTGCGGCCCGGCGATGTCGTCCTGCTGTCGGGGGAGCTGGGCGCCGGCAAGACCGTGTTCGTCCAGGGGGTCGCCCGCGGCCTCGGCTACGAAGGCGCCGTCTCCTCCAAGTCCTTCATCCTCCTGGGCGAGTACCCGGGCCGCACCGTGCTCTACCACGCCGACCTCTACCGGCTGGAGGCGCCGGAGCAGGCCGAAGAGCTGGCCCTGGACGAAATCTGCGGCGACGGCGCCCTCGTCGTCGAGTGGCCGGAGCGGGCCCCTGGCATCTTCCCCCCGGACCACCTCTCGATCGCCTTCGAGGCGACCGGCGAGCGCACGCGCACGCTGGTCATAGAAGCGCACGGCCCGAATAGCACCGAACTGTGGCGAGGGTTGGAACGGCACCGCGTCCTGAAGGGTGCGGCATCATCCCTCTGACGAGCACGGCTCCAGCCTCCAACCTCCAACCTCTAACCTCCTATAATGCGAGCGTGGAACTCTCCATCGACACCGCCTCCGAGATGGCCAGCGTGGCCCTCTCCCGCCAGGGCAGCCTCCTGGCCGAGATCACCTGGCGCTGCCGCCGCAACCACACCGTCGAGCTGCTGCCCACCGTCGAGCGGCTTCTGTCGCAGGCCGGCGTCGGCAAGGACGAGCTCCAGGCCGTCTTCGTCTGCGTCGGGCCCGGGATGTACACCGGCCTGCGGGTGGGCGTCAGCACGGCCAAGGGGCTGGCCTGCGGCCTCGGCCTGCCCCTGGTCGGCGTGGGACGGCTGGAGCTGGACGCTTATCCGCACGCCGCCTTTCCGGGGCCCATCGTTGCCGTGCACCGGGCCGGCCGCGGCGAGCTGGCCTGGGCGTCCTATCGTGGCGGCCCCTGGCGCGAACTCACACCGCCCCGCCTGTCCCAGCCCGAAGACTTCGCCCGCCGAGTGCGGACTCGCACCCTCTTCGTGGGGGAGATCGACGATGCCCTGTCCGCTCGCCTGCAGGACGTCGCCGGGGCCCGGGCGATCATCGCCTCCGCGGCCGCCTCGACGCGTCGCGCCGGCGCCCTGGCCGAGCTGGCCTACGAACGCCTGACCGACGGCCACACCTCCGATCCGGCCCTCCTCCGGCCCATCTACCTGCGACCGCCGGCCATCAGCCCGCGAACGCCTGGCGGTTGATCTGCCGCGTGCTACAATGGCGGCGGGTTACGGAACCAGCGATGCCTTCCAGACATGAAGATTGGCTCCGCCAGGCGAAACGCGACCTCGAGCAAGCCCTGTACAACGTTAGGGGGGAGTACTACGAGTGGGCGTGCTTTTCCGCCCAGCAGGCTGCGGAAAAGGCGGTCAAGGCGCTTTACCAGAAGCTGGGCGCGGATGCCTGGGGCCACTCTGTTCACGACTTGCTGAAGGCTTTGCCCGACGATCTGCGCCCCAAGGGACAACTGCTGCAACGCGCCAAGTGGCTGGATCGTCAGTACATACCACCTCGCTATCCGAACTCTGTAGCGCAAGGCATCCCCGCCGACTACTACGGGGTGGACGATGCCAGGCAGGCGATGGAGAATGCAGAGGCAATCGTTCGGTTCTGTGAGGGTCACATACTTTGATCGACGCGGCGTACGGCGCGCTGCGGAAGAGTTCGCAGCGCGATTGGCGGCCGAGCGCCCGGAGGTCGTGCGCGTAGTCCTGTTCGGGTCAGTCGCCCGCGGCGATGCCGTACCTGGAAGCGACGCCGACTTCCTGGTCATCATCTCCCGCTCCGATAAGGACTTCCTGGACCGCATGTCCGACTACCGGCCGGACCATTTCCCGGTGGGGGTCGACGTGTTTCCGTACACTGAACATGAGCTGCAGCAGATGATCAGAGAGGGAAATTTCTTCCTGCGCCGCGCCCTCCGGGAGGGCATTACTCTGTTCGAGCGAACATGATCATGGAACGCACCCTCATCCTCATCAAGCCCGACGCCATGCAACGGGGCCTGGCCGGCGAGGTCATCGCCCGCCTGGAGCGACGCGGCCTTCGCATCATCGCCATGCGCCTGTTCCAGATGGACGGCGAGATGGCCGGCCGCCATTACGCCGAGCACGCCGACAAGCCCTTCTACCGCACGCTCGTCGACTTCATCACCGCCAGCCCCATCATCGCCGCCATCTTCGAGGGCCCCAACGCCGTGGAGACGGTGCGCGCCACCATGGGCGCCACCGATCCCCGCAAGGCGGCCCCCGGCACCATCCGCGGCGACTTCGGCCTCAACATCACCCAGAACCTGATCCACGGCTCCGACTCCCTGGAGTCGGCCACGCGCGAGATAGCGCTCTTCTTCCCGGAGGACGACATCCACACCTATCGCCGCGACATCGACCGCTGGCTGTTCGACGTCCCGGACTGAGCCCCTTCGAAGGGTCATGAAAATGTCGGTCTGTCATTGCGAGGAGCGAAGCGACCTGGCAATCTCGGATCTGCGCAGATCGCCACCGCCCGCTCGCGCCGGCCTCGCGATGACTTTCTCGGCACCCTTTAGCAACCGCCCATGATCGAGACCGAGAAGCTGCGCGTCCCGCCCCAGGAGTTGCGTTTGCAGCACGACCCCTCGGGCTTCCAGTTCGAATGCACCGACGAGCTAACCCCCCTTACGGAGTTCGTGGGCCAGGACCGGGCCCTGCGCTCCCTCCAGTTCGGTCTGGGACTGGGGAAGGCCGGCTACAACATCTTCGTGACCGGCCTCACCGGCACCGGCAAGGCCACCGCCATCCTGGAGTACATCCAGCGCACCGTCCAGGAGCGGCGCAGCGCCGGCGAGCTGACCCTCCCCGACGACTGGTGCTACGTCTACAACTTCGACGACCCCGACCGGCCCAACGCCCTGCGCCTGCCGCCCGGCGCCGGGCGCAAGCTGCGCAACCAGCTGGAGGAGCTGCTGGCTGCCGTCCGGGCCAGCGTCAGCCGCGCCTTCTCCAGCGAGGAGTACGAACACCGCCGCCGCGAGATCCTGGAGGGCGGCCAGCAGGAGGCGCAGAAACTCATGGAGCAGGCCCAGAAAGAGGCCGAGAGCGCGGGCTTCATGCTCCGCTTTTCTGCCGTGGGCGTGGGCCTGGTGCCCCTGTCGGAAGGCAAGCCGATGACCGCCGAACAGTTCGCCGCCCTGGACCCGGCGGCGAAGAAAGAGATCGAGTCCCGCCAGCAGCCCATCATGGAGGCCGTGGAGGAGGTGGGTGAGCGGCTGCGCGCCCTGGAGCGCGACGTCACCCAGCGGGTGCGCCAGCTGGACCGGCAGGTGGCGGAGGCGGCCGTGGCCGGCCTGTTCGACTCCATCATCGCCCAGAACCAGGCCTACCCGGAGGTGCCCCGCTTCCTCGAGCAACTGCGCGAGTTCACACTGGCCAGCATCGACCTGTTCCGGGACCGCGAGGGCCAGCCCGGCGCGGCGATGGCGGCCCTGGCCGGCGCCGCCCAGCCCGACCCCTTCCTGGCCTTTCGCTGCAACGTCTTCGTCGATAACGCCCAGGCCAGCGGCCCGCCCATCATCGTCGAGCCCAACCCTACCTGGACCAACCTGCTGGGCAAGATCGAGCGCCGCGCCTTCCTGGGCACCTACTTCAGCGACCACACCTCCCTGAAGTCGGGCGCCGTGCAGCGGGCCAACGGCGGCTACCTCATCCTCAACCTCATCGACATCTTCACCCGGGCCGGCTCCTGGGACGGCCTCAAGCGGGTCATCCGCACCAAGCGGGTGCAGCTGGAGGACCCCATGGAGCAGTACGGCCTGCTCACTCCCCAGGCCCTGCGGCCGGAGCCCATCCCTATGGACTTCAAGCTTGTCGTCACCGGCGAGCCCCTGGCCTACTTCCTCCTGTCCACGTACGACGAGGAGTTCTGGGAGATGTTCAAGGTCAAGGCCGACTTCGACGTCCAGATCCCCCGTACGTCCGAGAACGCTCTGGCCTACGCCGGCTTCATCTGCGCCTGCTGCCAGCGCGACAGCCTGCGCCACTTTGACCGCACCGCCGTGGCCAAGGTCGTCGAGCAGGGCAGCCGCATGGTGGAGGACCAGGAGAAACTGTCGGCCCGCTTCGGCCGCCTCCGCGACCTCGTGGTGGAGGCCGACTACTGGGCCGGCCAGGCCGGCGCTGCCATCGTCTCCGCCCAGCACGTGGAGCGCGCTATCGGCGAGCGGGTCTACCGCCTCAACCTGGTGGAGGAGCGCATCCGCGAGCTCATCGCCCGCGGCGTCATCATGGTGGACGTAGCGGGCTCCGTGGTGGGGCAGGTCAACGGCCTGTCGGTGCTGGACTTCGTGGAGTTCAGCTTCGGCCGGCCCTCCCGCATCACGGCCCGCACCTTCATGGGCCAGCGCGGCGTCGTCAGCATCGACCGCGAGTCGCAGCTCAGCGGCCACATCCACGACAAGGGCGTCCTCATCCTCAGCGGCTACCTGGGCTGGAAGTACGCCCAGGACAAGCCCCTCTCCGTCTCCGCCAGCATCTCCTTCGAGCAGGCCTACGAGCCCGTGGAGGGGGACAGCGCCTCCCTGGCCGAGCTGTGCGCTATCCTCTCCAGCCTGGCCGACGCCCCCCTGCGACAGGACCTGGCCCTCACCGGCTCCGTCAACCAGAAGGGCGAGGTCCAGCCCATCGGCGGCGTCAACCAGAAGATCGAGGGCTTCCACGACGTCTGCCGCGCCATCGGCTTCACCGGCC
>JACPQO010000072.1 GCA_016190405.1 Chloroflexota bacterium
CCCACATGCTGCGCGGCGGCGCCCCCCTCCGCTCCGTCCAAGAACTCCTCGGCCACGCCAACATCTCCACCACCCAGGTCTACACCCACCTCACCAGCGATCACGTGCGGGAGGTCTACGAGCGGGCCCACCCCCGCGCTTAGTACCGCGAGCCGAGTGTGGTGATGGGGAGGGCGACGGGCGGCAGACGCATCGTCGCCCTCCTCCTGTTCTGGGTCGCTGTCCTCGCCGCCTGTGGGGGCGGGGGCCAGGGCCAGACGACGCCAACGGCCACAACGGCCTCGCCCACGCCCACGTTCACCGCCACGCCAACTCCCAGCGGCACTCCCCAACAGTCGACGGCGCCGCCCAACCGCGATCTGCTGGACCTGGCCCGGCGCTTCCGCGGCCTCCCCGCCGACGCTCCGCGTCTGGCGCGACAGACGCCCTACGCCCAGCAGGTCGGCGATTCCCAGCAGTTCACCGTTCTGGACCTGGACGCGCCCGCTACGCTCACCATCTCGGCCACGCTGCGGTTCATCACAGAGCATGCCTACTTCTTCGTGCAGGACGGGCTCCCACAGTCCTCATCGGACCTCGAGGCCTTCGCTAACGACTTCGAGACCATCGTCTATCCGGCGGTCACCGCCGCCTTCGGCAGGGAGTGGTCGCCCGGGGTGGACTCGGACCCCCGCATCGCCATCCTCCACGCCAAGCTCATCGGCGCCGGAGGCTACTTCAACATGGCCGACCAGTTTCCCGTGGCCGTCGCCCCCACCAGCAACCAGCGCGAAATGTTCTATCTGGACGCCGGCTTCCTCGGCTCTTCGAAGCTGGCCTACGACGCCGTGGCCGGGCACGAGCTCCAGCACCTGGTGCACTGGAGCGCCGACCCGGACGAGGATGCCTGGGTTAACGAAGGGCTCTCCCAGGTAGCCGCTGAACTCATAGGCGCCAGCACCGCCGGCCTTCGGGCCTTCCTGTCCGAACCCGACACCCAGCTCACCGACTGGCCCGCAGAAGGGAACACCAGCGCCCACTACGCCGGCTCCGAGCTTTTCTTCCGATACCTGCTGGACCGCTTCGGGGGCACCCAGAAGGCGGCCGACCTGCTGCGCATCCAGGAGGACGGCATCGCCGGCGTGGACGTGTACCTGAAGCCCTTCGGAACCACTTTCCTGGACGTCTTCCCCGACTGGCTGGCCGCCAACTACCTGGACGAGGAGAGCGGCCCCTACTCCCACCAGGACATCGACGCCAGGGTGTCGGATGTGACGAAGGTCGATCAGCTAGGGGACGGGCAGGACACCGTGCACCAGTTCGGGGCAGACTACCTGGAGGTGCAGCCCCCGGCCGGCACCTTCGCCACCCTGGACTTCGATGGCTCGGACGAGGTGTCCGTCGGCGTGCCTCCCCGCGATGGCCCGTTCTGGTGGTCGAACCGCGGCGACAGTATCGACAGCCGGCTGACGCGGGAGTTCGACCTGCGCGGTCTCCAGCGGGCCAGCCTGCGCTTCTGGACGTGGTTCCAGATCGAGCTCGGCTACGACTACGCGTATGTGGCCGGCTCCACGGACGGAGGGCAGACGTGGCGAGCCCTAGCCGGCCGCCAGACCACGGACTACGATCCGGTGGGCCAGTCCTACGGGCCGGGTTACACCGGCGACAGCGGCGGCGAGGCCCCCGCCTGGGTGCAGGAGGAGGTCGACCTCACTCCCTTCGCCGGACAGAGGGTGCTCCTGCGCTTCGAGTACGTGACCGACGATTCGGCCAACCTCAACGGCTTCGCCGTCGACGACATCGAGGTCCCAGAGCTGGCGTTCCGCGATGGCGCCGATAGCGACGGGGGCTGGACCGCCGAGGGCTTCCGCCGCGTCCAGGGCCCGCTCCCGCAGCAGTTCCTGCTCCTGATCATCGATAAGAGCCAGACCCCGGCCCGCGTCGAACGGGTGCCGCTCTCCGACGGCAACCGCACCCAGGTGCTCCTCGGCGACAACCCCGCCACCATCGTCGTGGCCGCCATCACCCAAGGCACAACGGAGGTCGCCTCCTACCGCTGGTCGCTGTCGGCGCGGTAGCGGGGTGCTGAAATAGTCATCGCGAGGCCCGCGTGAGCGGGCCGTGGCGATCTCTGTGGATGCGAGATTGCCACGTCGCTTCGCTCCTCGCAATGACAGATCGAATTCTTCATCACCCTGAAGCCCCTCAGCTACGGATTCCCTCTCCCTGCCAGGGAGAGGGTTAGGGTGAGGGTATTCCTCCACCCGTGACCCCTGACCCAACCTGCTGCTATCATGGGGTCGCCGTGATGATCTCCGTTATCGGAGGCGAGACCGCTTCCGCCGAGGCCGTTCGCCTGGCCGAAGAGGTGGGCCGCGAGCTGGCCCGCCGAGGCGCCACCCTGGTCTGTGGCGGCGGCGGTGGCATCATGGAGGCCGCCTGCCGCGGCGCCCGCGCCGCCGGCGGCCACACCGTGGGCATCCTGCCCGGGCGCGACGCCCGCCAGAGCCCGCCCAACGCCTACGTCGAGTTCCCGGTCTTCACCGGCATCGGCTACGCCAGGAACGTGGCCGTCGTCCTCAGCGGCGACGCCGTCATCGCCATCGACGGGGCCTACGGCACCCTCAGCGAGATCGCCTACGCCCTCATCCACGACATCCCCCTGGTGGGCCTGGACACCTGGGACTTCACCTACCACGGCCACGACGCCGACCGCATCGTGCGGGCCAAGGACCCCGTGGAGGCCGTCGAAATGGCCATCACCCTGGCTCAGCAGCGCCGCGGCCCAACCGCCAAGTAGCATCGGCAACAGAGAGGTACGTCTTGGAACTCTGGGTAGCCCTCTTGACGACCGGCTGGAGAGCGATCACGTGGCCCATCAGGAAACTGTGGACCGGCTTTGTTACCCGTCCTCGGATGAGGCTGACGGTGGGGGAAGTTTCATGGATTGGGTCACAGCCGTATAGTGATGACTCTGACGTGAGTGCCATCCTAATCCAGGTGGGTCTGTCAAACGGTTCTCCCAATCCGAACAGCGTAAGCACCTTCCGACTTGACATCGAGGGGCATTGCTACTTCCCTGCGGAGCACAAGAAGTGGATGACAGGGGGCCAATTTCTCGTTCCTAAAGGCGGAGGGTTTGCTAGAATCCCCGATCTTGGAAGCTGGCTAGATCCTCCAGTACACCTTGGTGGCTTCGCCTCAGCTTGGGGCTGGGTGGGGTTCCTTCCCTTTGGAAGTGGGACATCCCTGACTTTCGGGCTGGCGCGACGCACCACCGGTCTCCTGCATGCCTTCTCAGCGGCCGGTTCTGAGCTTCGTGCTCCTGTACCCCCGTGCAACTTGCCTCCCTTGGCGAGCGCCTAGAGAGCCTACGGAATCAACACCGAAATCCGCGCCGTCCGCGCCCGCCAGGTTCTGGACTCACGTGGAAACCCCACCATCGAGGTGGAGGTCACGCTGGCCGGCGGCGCTGTTCGTGGGAAAGAAGTCAGTTGGCCCTTGACGAGTACCATAGAATGGTAGTAGCGAACGGACGATGGAGGTAGCAGCTATCATGGGCAATGCCGAACAGGGCGATCAAGGCTCTCAGGGCGGGCAAGGTGGTGAAGGCGGACAGGCCGGTCAGGGCAATCAGGGCGGACAGGGCGAATCGGGTGGTCAGGGCAGCGGGCCCCCTCCCAGGAGACCGATCATCACCTGGACACAAAAGGACCTCAAAGGCGGAGAAAAGCGCTAGAGCGCTACGGCTACCAGACTAAGGACTATGGCCACGGTCTCTAGAGGGATCAAGGCAGCAGCTCTACCAAGCGACCGGCTCTTGCCAAGGATTTGCTCATTGTTCTGCCTATACGCCTCGGAAATGGAATCAAGGAATTTGCGCTTGACCTCCTCCATCGAGGCCGTCGCCCAATCCTGCAAACCTGGTGGATCGGGTACTATTCCCCATGTCCGAGGCCGAAAGGCGTCCCAAACGAAGAACATCGCAGACGCGTAGACTAATCCGGGAAACGCAAGGAACGCCAGACGCCAGTCGGGTGCTGATTGAGCTAGCGCACTGGCTATCCCTCCCAAGACGGCCAACAAAGCGCTCGCGACCGTCAATAGCGCTACCGCCTTTCGGTCAACAGCATCTACCCAGTCCATCTGCTTGCCGATGCTGCCGCTGACTTGGCTGAGTATAAATTCTCTGGTTTCGCCTACCTCGTCGGGCATTGCCACGCTCCCTCTAAGTCTCGGCTATCAAGTATTATAGGGCGCGTGGAAATAAGGTCCGTCCGCGCCCGCCAGGTGCTGGACTCCCGCGGCAACCCCACCATCGAGGCGGAAGTGACCCTGGCCGGCGGCGCCGCCGGCATCGCCCGGGTGCCGTCCGGCGCCTCCACCGGCGTCCACGAAGCCCTGGAGCTGCGCGACGGCGATCCCGCCCGCTACGGGGGCAAGGGCCTCCTCAAGGCCGTCGCCAGCGTCCACGAGGCGATCGCCCCACGCGTCGCCGGCATGCGCGCCGGCGACCAGCGGGCCGTCGACGAGGCGCTCATCGCCCTGGACGGCACGCCCAACAAGTCGCGCCTGGGGGCCAACGCCATCCTGGGCGTCTCTCTGGCTGTGGCCCATGCTGCCGCCGCGCAGAGCGGCGTCCCCCTCTACCGCTACCTGGGCGGCGAGGACGCGCACCTGCTGCCCCTGCCCCAGTTCAACATCCTCAACGGGGGCAAGCACGCCCAGGGCTCCACGGACTTCCAGGAGTTCATGATCACGCCTGTGGGTGCCGCCACCTTCGCGGAGGCGCTGCGCATGGGCGCGGAGGTCTACCACGCCCTGGGC
>JACPQO010000070.1 GCA_016190405.1 Chloroflexota bacterium
ATGATGGCTACCATGGGCGATAGGTCTATCATGCCTATGCGCGGCATGATCTGTCGCAGGGGCGCCAGGATGGGCTCGGTGATGTCGTGGATGACGGTGTACAAGGGGTTGCTGGGGTCGAAGGCGATCCAGGAGAAGATGACGCGGAGGAAGATGGCGGCCAGCAGTATGTAGGCCAGGATCTGGACGAAGAGGGCCAGGGCTTCGATGGGTTTATCCTCCCAGCCGTTTGGCCTTTTCGTAGGCGGCCAGGATCGCCTCCGTGAAGGCGGCGCGCAGCCCGGCCCGCTCCAGGGCCAGCAGCCCTTCAGTGGTGGTGCCGCCGGGCGAGGTCACCTGGTTGCGCAGTGCCGCCGGGTGCTTGCCGGTGGCCTGGGCGTAGCGGGCGGAGCCCAGGATGGTCTGGATGACCATCGTCTCCGCCATGTCCCGGCGCAGGCCGATGTGGACGGCGGCGTCGATGAAGGCCTCCATGACCAGGAAGACGTAGGCCGGGCCGCTGGAGCTGACCGCGGTCGCCATATCGATGTACTTCTCGTCGCCGACGTAGATCTCCAGGCCAAGGACCGACAGCACGCTGCGCACGTCCTCCCGCGCGGCCTCAGGGACGGCCTCGGTGGCTGTCCAGACCGTCATCCCTTCGCCGATCTGGGCCGGCGTGTTGGGTATCGCCCGCACGACGGCCTCGTGTCGCAGGGAATCGCGGACTGTGGCCACGGTCATGCCGGCCATGATCGACATAACCGTCTGTGTCGCTGAGAAACGGCCGGCCAGCGCCAGCGCGGCCGCGGCGAACTCCTGGGGCTTGACGGCCAGCACGGCGATGTCGGCGCCGGCGATGGCCTCGGCGGCCCCTTCTGTGGCGCGCACGCCGTAGGTCTTGGCGAGGTGCTCGCGGCGGGCCGACAGGATATCGCAGACCACGACGTCGCCCGGCTTGGCGACGCCCTTGCCCAGCGCCCCGGCGATGATCGCCTCGCCCATCACCCCGCCGCCGATAAAAGCCAGCTTCATTTCATCACCTACCTGTAGGCCTCGCGGCGGTGGCGAACGGCGTTGATGATCACCAGCCTATGGGAATCGTCTACGTCGAAGAGAATCCGGTAATCGCCGACCCGGGCGCGGCAGCCCCCGGTCGTCGTGACACGAGTGGTGCCGCTCCGGTACGGCGCCTCGCCGAGGCTGGCTATTTTGCGGTCGATCCTTCTTCTCATGGCTTCCGGCAAGGTGCGCATATGCTTCTCTGCCAGCCGGGTGATGATCACCCGGTAGCTCATAGCAGGCCTTCGCGCTTCAACTCCTCACGAAATTCCTCGTATGGCCTGGTTGGCTCTTGACGTGCCTCTATGATTGCGACGGCGTCGGCCAGTTCCTCGTACCAGTCAGGATCGCCGAGCAACTTCCTGAGAAACTCCGCCTGTTCGTCCGCGGACAACGACTTCAATGCCAGCCAGAGTACCTCCGCCAGCGGCGCGCGGGTCTCGTATGGGGCCACTGGCTCACGAACAGGCCTCGTAGTCGCCTTCCCGGCCTTCCGCTTTTCGGTCATCATCCCCTCTCGGCGAAGATGGCGCGGCCGATGCGCACGTGGGTGGCCCCTTCCTCGACCGCTACCTCGAAGTCATCCGTCATGCCCATCGACAGCTCGCGCAGCCCCAGCGGGCCGGCCATCTCCCGCAAGCGGCGGAAGACGGGCCGGGCCTCCTGCTGGTCGGCCACGAGCGGGGCCACGGTCATCAGGCCGCGCGCGTCCAGGTTGGGCAGTCCAGCGATGGCCTGGGCCGCTTTCGGCAGCTCCTGGGGCGAAAAACCGTACTTGCTGGGCTCGCCGGACACGTTAACCTCAAGAAAGACGGGCACCGCTCGGGGCGCCCGCCTGGAGATGGCCTCTGCCAGGTGGAGGGAGTCCACGGACTGGATTATATCAAAGAGGTCCAAAGCGGTCTTGACCTTGTTGGTCTGGAGGTGGCCCACCATGTGCCAGACCACGTCTGGCGGCAGCTCCGCCAGATGGGGGCGTTTGGCCTCCGCCTCCTGCACCCGGTTCTCCCCCAGATGGCGCACGCCGGCCGCCACTGCCTCCCGGATGGCCGCGGGGGGGAAGCCCTTGCCGACCGCCACCAGGGCGACGTCGTCCGGCGAGCGGCCGCAACGGAGGCAGGCCGCCTCGATGCGCAACCGCACCTGTTCCAGGCGGTGAGCGATGGTGTCTACCCTCATTGGGGCCAGTATAGCAGCGGCCCGCGCTGGTATACTGTGGCAGCCTACGGTTCGAAGGAGGAGATGATGGTCTCATGGGTAGAGTTCGCTGCCGCTGCCCCGCAGCTGGCCGAGCGGGGCGCCGCACTGCTCGCTGTCGGCGTGGCCTTCATCGCCACAACTGCCAGGGACGGCTCCCCGCGCGTCCACCCATTCACGCCCCTTATCGGCGGCGGCCGCCTTCTCGCGCTCATCGGCAAACATACCGCGAAGTACGGCAACCTCAGCCGGGACCCCCGCTACGCCATTCACGCCGTCCTGGGCGAGAGCGACGAGGAGTTCATGATCATCGGCCGCGCCGTCCTCTCCGATGACTGGGCCACGCGCCTGCAGGCCGCCATTGAGGCGCGCAAGATCAATATGACCAGCCGTAATGACGCCGCCTTCGAGTTCATGGTCGAGCGGGCGCACTGGGCGGTGTGGCAAGGCCTGGGCACGCCCGACATACGCCGGGTGGCGAAGCGCTGGTCGGTGAAGTAGGGATGTTCTAAGATTCGGGCCGAGGAGGACTTGAATGATCGTTTCTATCCTGATGCGCAAGACGGAGATCAAGGAGCGGGCGGCGTGGGAGGCGCGTCTCAAGGGGGCGCTGCCCAAGATCCTGGAGGTGTTCCGCAGCGAGCCCGGCTTCATCTCCGTGCAGTACCTGTGGGGCGCCAACGGCGACGGCGACACGGGCCAGATCACCACCTGGCAGACCGCTGACGACTGCCTGCGCTACGTGCGCGAGGGCGGTGCCGCGACGGTCGGCGCTTTCGAGGACCGGGCGCTGCCTACTGCTTCCCACCCCAACGGCGCCTGGGTACGCAAAACGTACGACGTCGTGGAGACGTAGTGGAGACATAGTAGTAGGGGCGATTCGCGAATCGCCCCTAC
>JACPQO010000081.1 GCA_016190405.1 Chloroflexota bacterium
ACCGCGCCAAGGAACAGGGCCGCAACAACTACCAGCTCTACACCCCGGCCATGAACGCCAGGGTCTTGGAGCGCCTGGCCCTGGAGAACAGCCTCCGTCACGCCCTGCAGCGCGACGAATTCGTGCTCCACTACCAGCCCCAGTTCGATGTCCGCAACGGCCGCATCGTGGGCGTGGAGGCCCTGCTCCGCTGGCAGCACCCGCAGCGCGGCCTGGTCCTGCCCGGCGAGTTCATCCCGCTGGCGGAGGAGACGGGCCTCATCCTTCCCCTCGGCGAATGGGTCCTGCGCACGGCCTGCGCCCAGCACAAAGCCTGGCAAGCCACCGGCCTGCCGCCCCTGCGCGTAGCCGTGAACCTCTCGGCCCGCCAGTTCCTGCAATCGAACCTGGTGCAGGTGGTGGTGCGGACGTTGAACGAGAGCGGGCTCGACCCGCGTTACCTGGAGCTGGAGATCACCGAGAGCGTGGCCAGCCAGAACGCCGACTTCGCCATTCTGGTGCTGCGCGAGCTGCGGGATATGGGGGTCCGCATTTCGGTAGACGATTTCGGCGCCGGCTACTCTTCCCTCAGCTACCTGAAGGACTTTCCCATACACACCCTCAAGATCGACCGCTCCTTCGTGCGGGACCTGACGACCGACCCCAACGACGCCGCCATCGCCAGCGCCATCATCGCCCTGGCCCACAGCCTGGGGCTGAACGTGGTGGCCGAGGGCGTGGAGACCGAAGAGCAGCTGGCCTTCCTCAAGGAACGGCAGTGCGACGAGTTCCAGGGCTACCTGCTGGCCAGGCCGATGCCTGCCGAGACGCTACAGAAGATGCTGGCCAGGAACGGGCGACCCCAGCGCCGCCCGGCCGTCAAGCTGGCCCCGTAGGGGCGCGGCTCGCTGCGCCCCCGGGCCCTGGCCCACAGCCTGGGCCTCAACGTGGTGGCCGAGGGCGTGGAGACAGAGGAGCAGCTGGCCTTCCTCAAAGAGCGGCAGTGCGACGAGTTCCAGGGCTACCTGGTCGCCAGGCCGATGCCCGCCGAGGCTCTAGGGAAGATGCTGGCCAGAAACGGGCGCCCCCAGCGCCGCCCGGCCGTCAAGCTGGCCCCGTAGGGGGCGGGTTTGAAACCCGCCCCTACGCTTCCCGCCGGCGCAGGGCGGCCAGCCGTACCGGCCTCTCCAGCCCCCACATCTTGTCATTCTGAGCGACAACAATGCCCGTCGTAAGGTGAGGACATCTTTCGCGAAGGAATCTGCGGTGAAGCGGGGAGGTGGGTCAGGCCGCTTGCCATCGCCCTCGCTACCTCACCTCGTACAGCCGTACCGTATTCGACACCAGTATCTCGCCGCCCTGCGCCTGGCCAGCGATGCGGGCCGCCACGATCACCGCCGTGCCGAACAGGTCGTCCTCCTCGGCGATGGGCTCATCGGCGTTAAGGCCGATGCGAACGCGGATGACCTCGGCGGGCTGTAGGGGCGCAGCATGCCGCGCCCCTACGTCGGCGTTCCAGTCAGCGATCGCACGCTGGATGGCTCTGGGTGGCTATTGCGCAGCAGGTGCACAAGGTGAGGGAACAGGCGTATTGCGTTTACGCTGCCTTTGCCAGGCTTCGCGGGAGCCACTCGAAGCTTTCCGGCACCACTTCGACGATCACCCCTTTCAGCCCTTTGGCTAGTCCTTGGTCTCCCCATCCTTTGGTGTAGAAGCGTACGGCAACGGGGACCGTTCTAGCATGAGCCAGCAAATTACCTAGGCCGGGCCGGGTGAGGAAGTATTTCCGGGCCAGCCCCATCAGCACGCGCCAGACGATGCTCATCTCCCTTGGGTATGCCGCGCGGCCACGCACGCGCAGAATGCGGCCGGAGCGCGGCTCGCGCTCGCCATCGAAAAGCATAACCACATCCGGGTGTACGGAGATGCTGCGCCCCGGGGGCGTGCTCTCCTGCATCCACATGTAGATTCTTCCCTGCCGGCAGACGAACCACAGGCATCTGATATTCGGCCGGCCCTTCGGCGACAGGGCGGCCAGTCGCATAATCTTCGAGCGGGCGAGGAAGTCGCGGACCTCAGGATCATCGATACTCATTGCTTTCTCAGCTCCCGCATCTCCCCAAAATCCCAGGCGACGAACTTGTCGGGAACCAGTTCAAACCAGCTCAATGCCGCTGAGCCGCCCTGCGGGCGCCCTTCGCTGAAGGAGGCCCGGCCCCGGATCCAAATGCCGCGCATGTCGAAGTAGTACATCCCTTCATCGATGAGGAGCTTCACCGGCTGGTCGGGTCCAGGTGCCGGACCCGATTCGCCGGACACCCCGATCCAGTAGCGTCCCTCCTGAAATCGGAACTCTACAGGCACGATTTCAACCGTGCCGGCGTTATTGAAGGCCATATACGCTCGCGGCGCCCTCTTCAGGAGCCCCTGCATCTTCTCGGGGTCCACCGCGTTGGTGATGCGTTTCATGCCTACGCCCCGCCCCCCTGCCGCGCCCGCTGCCGCAGCTCGTACAGCTTGGTCAGCGCCTCCAGCGGCGTCATCGAGTCGATCTCCAGCTCGGCCAACTCGCGGGCCAGGACGCCGTCCGGCGCGAACAGCGGGAGCTGCGGGGCCTCGGCCCGTCGGCGGCGCGGCAGTGGTGGATCCCGCCGGTCCCGCGATGCCTCCAGCTCCGCCAGCACCTCCTGGGCCCGCAGGACCACCGGACGCGGCAGCCCCGCTAGCTGCGCCACGTGGACGCCGTAGGAGCGGTCGGCGCCGCCGGGCAGGATGCGGTGCAGGAACACCACCCGGCCCTGCTCCTCGGCCACGGCCACGTTATAGTTCCGCACGCGGGGCAGCACCGCCGCCAGGTCGGTCAGCTCGTGGTAGTGGGTGGCGAACAGGGTCTTGGCCGCCGCCTGCGGGTTGTTGTGGATGAACTCCACCACGGCGCGGGCGATGGCCATGCCGTCGTAGGTGCTGGTGCCGCGGCCGATCTCGTCGAACAGCAGCAGCG
>JACPQO010000071.1 GCA_016190405.1 Chloroflexota bacterium
CTGTCGCCCTTCGCGCGACAGGCCAACAGCACCATCGGCGTCGTCGCCACCGATGCCGTGTTGACCAAGGAGGGGGCCTACCGGCTGGCCGTCATGGCCCAGGCGGGCCTGACCCGCGCCATCCGCCCCGCCCACACCCCGGTGGACGGCGACACCATCTTCGCCCTGGCCACAGGGCACACGCCCGCCCGTCGGGGCGGCCGCAACCAGATCGAAACCGATGTCTTGCAGCTTGGCGCCCTGGCCGCCCGCGCCGTGGAGCGCGCCATCCTGCGCGCCGTCACGACCGCGACGGGCCTGGCGGGGGTGCCTTCGGCCGGCGAGTGGACAGAAGGACCGTTGTCTACCACTTGACATCCCTGCTATACTGAAGCTGCCGCTGATCCTTCCAGGGAGGGACAGTGAGCCAGAATGAATAGCCAGCACCCGCTTGGACCCGCACGGGCCGAGACGGCGCATACAGACTGACCCAGCGTGCCCTCTCGGTCGCCGCCGAGAGGGCACTTTTCGTGTCCTGAGGCGGTGGAGGTGCATAGCTGCAGGCCTTCCCTACGGGCCCGTCTGGCCAGGCCTGCCTCTAAGCGGGGTGGCGGGGAGGGAATATGCGTACGATGCTCAAGAGCAAAATACACCGGGCCACGGTGACCGGGGCCGACGTGAACTACGAGGGCTCGGTCAGCCTCGATCCCGTCCTCATGGAGGCGGCCGATATCCTGCCTTACGAGCAGGTCCACATCCTCGACATAAACAACGGCGCTCGCCTCACAACCTACGCCATCGAGGGCGGCCCAGGCGCCGGGCAGGTCGTCATCAATGGCGCCGCCGCCCGGCTGATCAACGCCGGCGACCTGGTCATCATCCTTACGTACCGCCAGGTCCAGGAGGAGGACGTCCGCTCCTATCGCCCCAAGCTGGTCTACGTCGATGGACAGAACCGCATCGTTCGAGTCGCTGACGGCCTGCCCGCCGTCGGGCGGGAAGTAGCGGTCTAGAAGAAAGGAGACCATGACCAGACAGTCCGTGTTCATCACCGGCGCCTCCCGAGGCATCGGCCGGGCCGCCGCCGAGCTCCTGGCCGGGAAGGGGTATCGGGTACTCGCCACGATGCGCAACCCGGACGCCGGCCGCGATCTGGTCGAAGGGGCGAAGGCGCAAGGCTGGGATCTCAGCGTCCTACCTCTCGACGTGCGTGACGACGCCTCGGTGGCGGCCGCCGTGCGCCAGGCCGGCGAGGTCGACGTCCTGGTGAACAACGCCGGCTTCGAGGTATGGGGCGCCCTCGAGGAGATGGCCGTCGCCGACCTTGCCGACCAGTTCGAGACTAACGTCTACGGCCCCTTCCGCCTCATAAACGCGATCTTGCCTGGAATGCGGAAGCGAGGCCGTGGCGTCATCGTCAACGTCTCCTCCGTGGCCGGGCGGGTGGCAGCGCCCCTCAACGGTCTGTACGCCGCCTCCAAGTATGCCCTGGAGGCCCTCAGCGAGTCCCTCCACTATGAGGTCGGCCACTTCGGCGTGCGCGTCCACCTCGTCGAGCCCGGCGGCGTCGAGACCGGTTTCGCCGATAGCCGCCGCCTGGTGGGCGCCGCCGCCGGCGATGGCGACTCGCCTTACGCGCCCCTGATCACGGAGTGGGAGCAGGCCCAGGGCCGTCTGGCCCCCGGCGGCCAGCGCGCCCCTGCCCGGGCCGTCGCCGAGGCCATCCTGGAAGCCATCGAGGTGGGCGACAAACTCCGCTATCCCGTGGGCCAGGACGCCCAGATGGTCCTCGCGGTCCGCAGGCAGATGGACGACCAACAGTTCGAGGCGGCCATGCGCCAGCAGTTGGGACTGACGTGGTAAGGAAGGGAATGTAGGGGCGACCTTCAGGTCGCCCGCAGGAGCAGTGCCTTGGACGCAAGAGAAGAGATGACCCTAAAAGCGGTGGACGAACTCGAGCATCTCAAGCTCGCGCTGGAGCTGTCCGGAATGCAGGTTCCGGACGTTGTCCTGCCGGAGAGGCATGACGTCATCCTGCGCAGGATGCGCTTTAGCTACGTCGATTGGGGCGCCAGCGGGCTCCGGCCCATCCTCTTCCTCCACGGGGGCGGCCTGACCTGTCGCAGTTGGGACGTCGTCTGTCTGGCCCTCCGCAACGGCTACCGCTGTCTGGCCCTGGACCAGCGCGGCCACGGGGACAGCGAGTGGTCGCCGACCATGGACTACTCATGGCGGGCGCACCTGGGCGACATCGAAGCCTTCGCCGATCTCCTCGGCCTGGAGCGTTTCATCCTCGTCGGCATGTCCATGGGCGGCATCAACTCCATCGCCTATGCTGGCTGCCACAGCGATCGTCTTGCCGGGCTCGTCCTCGTGGACGTGGGACCCGATGTCCGTTTCGCTGGAGGGCGACGCATAAGAGACTTCGTCGCTAACACAGCCGAGGTCGAGTCCGTTGATGAGTTTGTCGAAAGGGCTCTCGCGTTCAACCCCCTGCGGGACCGGCGTCTCCTGCGGCGCAGCCTCCTGTACAACCTGCGCCAGCTCCCCAACGGGAAGTGGATGCGCAAGAACGATGTGCGCCACTTCCATCAGATGAATGAGGAGGAGTTGGTCGCTCATGCCCGGGAGCTCTGGCCGGAAGTCGAACGCATCACCTGTCCCACCCTGGTCGTCAGGGGCGCTCTGAGCGACGTCTTCCTCGATGAGGACGCTGAGAAGCTGGCCGGGACCCTGCCCGATGGTCGGTGGGTGACGGTTGCCGGAGCAGGACACACCGTGCAGGGCGATAACCCCCGCGGCCTCCTCGAAGCCATGCGGGCGTTCTTCCAGGAGATCGAAGTATGAGGTTAGTCTGGAGGTGGCAGTCATGGACAGGCGCGTACCGATAACGGACCTCAAGGCGATGAAGAAGCGCGGCGAGAAGATCGCCATGCTCACCGCGTACGACTACCCCTCCGCGCGGCTGGTGGAGGAGGCCGGCGTCCCCCTTATCCTAGTGGGCGATAGCCTGGGCATGGTCGTCCTGGGCTACGATTCGACGATTCCCGTGACCATGGAAGAGATGCTGCACCACATAAAAGCCGTCGTGCGGGGCACCAAGCGCGCCCACGTCGTTGCCGACATGCCTTTCATGAGCTACCAGGCCGGTCCTCAGGAGGCGCTGCGCAACGCCGGCCGCATGCTCAAGGAGGGCGGCGCCCAGTCCGTCAAGCTGGAGGGCGGCCTCCGCGTCGCCGAGACCGTCCGCCTCCTGGTGGAGGCCGGCATCCCGGTGATGGGCCACCTGGGCCTGACCCCCCAGTCCGTCAACCAGTTCGGCGGCTACAAGGTCCAGGGCAAGACCCCGGCGGCCGCCGTCAAGCTCGTCAACGACGCCGTGGCCTTGGAGCAGGCCGGCGCCTACGCCGTCGTCCTGGAGACGATACCGGCCCAGCTCGCGAAGGTCATCAGCGAACGCGTCGCCATCCCCACCATCGGCATCGGCGCCGGGCCCCATTGCGATGGCCAGGTACAGGTCTTCCACGATATGCTGGGCCTGTTCACCGACTTCGTCCCCAAGCACGCCAAGCGCTACGCTGCCGTGGGCGAGTCGATAATCGACGCCGTCCGCCAGTACGCCGCTGAGGTCAAGGAGGGGCGCTTCCCCAGCGAGCGCGAATCCTTTATCATGGACGAGTCCGTATTCTCCGAAGTGACCAGCCTGGCCTGAACCC
>JACPQO010000073.1 GCA_016190405.1 Chloroflexota bacterium
CGCTGCTTGGCGTACTTGATGGAGTCCTCCAGGGCCGCCGTGGCCACCCCCACGGCCCGCGACGCCACGTTGACCCGCCCAATCTCGATGGTGGCCATGATGTGGTACCAGCCCTGCCCTTCCTCGCCCCCCACCAGGTTTGCGGCCGGTATGCGGGCGTCCTCGAAGATCAGCTCCGTGGTGTCGATCCCCTTGTAGCCCAGCTTCTCGATGATCCGCCCCACAGTCATGCCCGGCGTGGTCTCCTTCTCGGCGATGAACACGCTCATGCCGGTGTAGGGCGGCTGGGCTTTGGGGTCCGTCTTGACCAGCACAGCGAACAGCTTGCCGTGGACGCCGTTGGAGACGAACATCTTCGTCCCGTTGAGGAGATAGTCGTCCCCATCGCGGACGGCGGTCATGTTGATCGCCTGGAGGTCGGAGCCGGCGTTGGGCTCCGTCATGCAGAGGCCGGCCCGCCGCTCGCCGGTAGCCATCACCGGCAGTAGCCGCGACTTCATTTCGTCACTGCCGTAGGTCTTTATCATCCAGGAGACCATGGTGTGGGTGTTGAGGATGCCGCCCAGGCTCATCCAGCCCCGGGACAGTTCCTCCACGATTGCGGAGTAAGTCGAGAAGGGGATCTCCAGACCACCGTACACCTGAGGGATCGTAGCGCCGAACATCCCCAGCGCCTTCAACTGTTCGACGAGGCCGCTGGGATACTCGTCGGCGTGCTCCAGCTCCATCGCCACGGGGAGCACTTCCTTCTCCACGAAGCGCCGAACCTCGGAGACGATGAGCTGCTGCTCTTCGGTCAGGGTGACGAGGGTGCCTGTTGCCATGTGGTGCTCCTACCGCCGCGCTTTGAAGGGTGCGGCTTGATCCGTTTTGACGCCGCAGCTTTCAAGCTGCGGTGTGCGTTTTCCCCGGCAGCCTGTGGCCATGATCACTCCTTGGCGGCGGGCAGGGACGATGCCGCCCACTCGATGAGTCGTTTGGCCCGCCAGTAGATGGGGGTATCGATCATCTTTCCGTTCACGGGGATGGCCGCTCGCCCTTTGGCGATCCCCTCCTGCTCGAACCGCTTGACTGTGGCCCGCGCCTCCTCGATCTCTTCTTCGCTGGGGGAGAAGACTCGGTTGAGGACCGCCACCTGGTTGGGGTGGATGCACAGCTTGCCCCGGTAGCCCAGGCTGCGGGCGAGGGTTGCCTCCCGCTCCAGGTAGTCGAGGTCGGTGTAGTCCGGCTCGGGGGTGTCGATGGGGACCAGGCCCGCGGCCAGGGCGGCGATGGCCAGTTGGGCGCGCGGCCACAGCACTTCCTCGCCGCCGCGACTGCGCACGATGCGCATATCAGTGGCCAGGTCCTCCGCCCCCAGGCACGCCCCCACCAACCGACCGGAGGCGCGGCATATCGCAGCGCAGTTGACGATCCCCTGGGCCGTCTCGATGAGAGGGGCTATGGATACGCTCCCCGGCTCCATCTCCCGCTGGCGCTCGAGTATCGACAGATAGTGGTCGGCCCGCTCAATGGTCTCGGCGCAGTCCGACTTGGGGAGGATGATGCCGTCCAGGCCGGGCCTCACCACGGCCAGCAGGTCATCCTCTAGGAGCCCCGTGGTCAGACCGTTCACCCGCACGAATATAAGGGCGCTCGTTTCCGGCATGTTCGCGATGGCCTTCGCGGCTAGGACGCGGGCGTTGGCCTTCTCGGCCGGAGGGATGGAGTCTTCCAAGTCCAGGCAGATTACGTCGGCCCCGGCCTGGGGCGCGCGCTCGATGAACCGCTCCACGATGCTGGGCACGAAGAGGACGCTCCGCATGACGGCGGCGGCTGGTCTCGGCGCGTCTTTGGATGGCGACATACCGTTTGCACTCTAGGCGGGTATCCCAAAACGGGCGGAGCGCGTGCCTTAATTTAATCCTAGCGACTGCCAGACCGCAAGTTGACCGATAGACAGCAGGCGCACCGCCGTCACGTCGCCATTGCTTGACCCTATATTCGAACGGCGACTATAATCGCCCTCGGTCTGGGCAGCCAAGGAGAAGCGACACGACATGCGAAACCCCAGGGCGTTCCTCAAACCGCTGGCGGTCGGCGCTCCCTCGCCCCTCAACGAGGTCCCCGCGCGGCCTTATCGGATGATCCACTTCTTTCCCCCGCAGATCGAGAAAGTGCGGGCGAAGATCCCGCAGCTCATCCCCCAGGTCGATGTGCTGCTCGGCAACCTCGAAGACGCTATTCCGGCGGCGGACAAGGAGGCGGCGCGCGAGGGCCTTATCGAAGTCGCGCTGAACAACGACTTCGGCAACACCTCGCTGTGGACACGCATTAACAGCCTGGACAGCCCCTGGGTCCTCGACGATCTCCTGATCATTATCCCCAAGATCGGCAATAAGCTGGATGTGGTGATGGTCCCCAAGGTGGAAGGACCATGGGACATCCATTACATCGACCGCCTGCTGGCCCAACTGGAAGCCAAGTACGGGATCAAGAAGTCCCTACAGGTCCACGCCATCCTGGAGACCGCGCTCGGTGTGTCCAACGTGGAGGAGATCGCCGCCGCCAGCCCGCGCATGCAGGGCATCAGTCTGGGGCCGGCGGACCTCGCCGCTTCCCGGCGGATGAAGACGACGCGGGTGGGCGGCGGGCATCCGGCGTATCAGGTGATCGCCGATCCCAATCCAGCAGACCCCGACGCGGCGCGAGCTTCGGCCCAGCAAGACCCCTGGCACTACACGTTGGCCCGCATGGTCGACGCCTGCAACTCGTCAGGCATCTTGCCGTTCTATGGCCCCTTCGGCGCCATCGAAGACCCGCTGGCGTGCCAGTATCAGTTCAGAGCCGCTTTCCTGATGGGTTGCGTCGGCGCCTGGACGCTGCACCCGAGCCAGATCGAGATCGCCAGGCGCGAGTTCAGCCCCGGGGTCGAGGAAGTGAAGACCGCCCAGCGTATCATCGAAGCCATGGGCGATGGCACCGGCACGGTGATGCTTGACGGCAGGATGCAGGACGACGCCACGTTCAAGCAAGCGCAGGTTATAGTGCGGACGGCGCGCATGATCGCCGAGCGCGATCCGGAGTACGCGGAGCTCTACGGACTGTGATGCGGAACGGAGCCCTCACCCCCGGCCCCTCTCCCGTGCACGGCAGAGGGGGGGAACGGGTCGAGCTTAGCCCGACCTTGCGGTTGCCGAAGGCGAGCGCGGCGACAAGGGAATCTGCTCGCCGGTTGCGCGCTGAGTCGACTCGGCCGGAAGAGGTTCTTTGGATCGCTCTGCGCAACGGCCAGTTAGACGGGAGGAAGTTTCGACGTCAGCATCCCGTCGGCGGGTTCGTGCTGGACTTCTACTGCCACCAAGAACATCTGGCCATAGAGATCGACGGCAGTGTCCATGAGACCACGATCGAACAAGATCGCGAACGCCAGGCCATTCTTGAGTCGCTGGGCATTCGCGTTCTACGTTTGACAGCGGAGCTCGTGGAAGAAGACCTCGACTCGGCCATCAAACGGATCCGCGAAACCCCAGGATCATCTGCCTCTCCCCCTCTCCCGCGCACGGGAGAGGGGGCAGGGAGGTGAGGGCCTATGCGTTTCTACGAGTTCGAAGCCAAACAACTCCTGGCCAAGCAAGGCATACGCCTGCCCGCCGGCGGCACCGCTGAGACCGCCCAGGACGCGAGGCGCCTGGCGGCCGAGGGCGGCGGGCCGGTGGTGCTGAAGTCGCAGGTGCTGGCCGGGGGGCGCATGAAGGCCGGCGGCGTCAAGTTCGCCGATACGCCCGAAGAGGCCGAGCGCGCGGCCGTCGATATCCTGAAGCTGGAGATCCGCGGCCAGTTGCCCCGCTGCGTGCTCGTGGAAGCGAAGGCAGCCGTCAAGAAGGAGTACTACCTCGGGGTGACCTACGACGCCCTGGCCAAGCTGCCGGTCATGATCTTCAGCGACATGGGCGGCATCGATATCGAGGAAGTGGCGGAGACCCACCCGGACCATGTGGCCAAGGCCAACTTCTCCGCCCTGCTCCCCTTCTCCGACTTCCGCGCCAAGGAGCTGGTGCACTCTCTGGGCATCGGCGGCGGCGAGCTGACGGCGCTGACCGGCGTGGCCAGCCGGCTGGCGCAGCTCTTCCTGCGCTACAACCTGACTCTGGCCGAGATCAACCCCCTGGGCGCGCTCGAGGACGGCTCCTACGTGGCCCTGGACTGCCACC
>JACPQO010000074.1 GCA_016190405.1 Chloroflexota bacterium
CTTATTGGTGAGGGGCGACAGGAACTGGTGCAGGAGGTAGCCGTGGGCGCCGTGCACCTCGACGCCATCCATGCCGGCTTCCCGCAGATTCGCAGCCGACTGAGCAAACCCTTCGGTGGTGGCCTGGATGTCCTCCGGCTCCATCGCCTTGGGGATGCCGTGACGGCTGATGCCCGGCACGGCCGAGGCCGACCAGACTTCGTGGTAGTGGTCGGGCTGGTTCCCGAAGGCGTTCATACCCACGTGGCAGATCTGGCCGATGATCTTGGCGCCGGTGCCCTGCCTGTGCACCATCTCCGCCTTCATGCGGTACCGTTCGATGATCTCGGAGCGGTAGGCATGAGGCAGGCCGGGGAAGGCCCCGGCGGAGGTGGGATGGACCATCTGATAGCCGGTAGTGAGCAGGCCGGCGCCGCCCCTGGCCCGCTCAGCGTAGTAGTGGGCGTTGCGCTCCGTGGGAAGGTAGTAGCTGCCGCCGGCCATGGGGTCGCCGAAGACGCGGTCTTCGTAACCTCCCTTGGCATGGGCAGTCATGAGGATACGGTTCGGCACGATCATGCCGCCGATCTGGAGCGGCGTGAACAGGTGGCGAAACTGGTTCAAGATATGCAGCGAACGACCGCCCCGGGGCGGCCTGCGAGCGGCCTGGAATGCGCTGGCATTCTCTCAAACCTGGGGCGCGCTGTCTGTCGGGCATAGCCAGTGTTTCCTGTAAGGCATTGCCCTACGCCGCACGGCAGCCGGGGACTTCCGGGGACAGGGAGGGTCAGTGCGCGGGAGATAGGGGAAAGAGGGAACTGGCGCCCCCGGCAGGACTCGAACCTGCAACCCTCTGCTTAGAAGGCAGGCGCTCTATCCCCTTGAGCTACGGGGGCGCTCCGAGTCTATTGTGCGGCACGCGCGGAAGGCGCGTCAAACGTTTGGCGAGGATTCGGTACGCACTTTGTGGACGTTGGCTAAGCGTTTGCCCATGGGCTCCACGGAGACGATGCGGACGCCGGCCAGCTCCGGGGAGGTGGTGAAGTACTTCTGGGCCAGGCTGCCCAGGGGCTGAGCAGCCAGCACGGCCAGCATGCCGGCCATGAGGGCCCCGGGAAGGCTATCGGCGCGACTGTTTCGAGAAGCGACGGCCAGGTAAGAGGCGAGGCCCGCCAGGAGGCCGGCCACCGCCAGGTTCGTCCCACAGAGGGGCGAAACCGCCAGATGGGACTCGCCGCGCTGCAGGCGGGCCAGCCCTTCCTGGGCGAACTCCCGCAGGCGCTCGGTGGGGACGTTGCCGTAGATATAGAAGCCATCGGGGGCGGCGCGGCCCACGACCCGGGTGTGCTGGCCGTGGCGGCTCAGCAGGACGGAGATGGTGGCGTGCTCCAGGGCGTGGTTGCGTCGGACGGCATTGATTATTCGCTTCAGCATCTTAGCACCTACCTCTGGCTAGCGAGTATAGCACAAAGCTGCCGACGCCATCGCCCGCTCACTCCTGCTTGAGCCAGCCCACCACCTCCACGTCCACTCCCTCAGCCACCGTGAGCCTGTGGCCGGTGGGGGCCACCAGCACCAGGCGGGGCGTCCCCGGGTTGGCCAGGGACTGGCCGTCGAAGGACGTGACGGCCAGATAGGTGCCGTCAGGGTCCCAGCTAAGGGGCAGATCGAAGCCGACATCGGGTGGCGGCAGGAAGGAGGGCGGCCCGCCATCGAGGGCCACCAGGGCGACAGCACCGGGCTCGCCTCCCGACGGGAGAAGACCCAGGCTGACGCGAGCGCCGTCGGGGTGCCACAGAGGCCGCAGGTGGTCGCCGGCGAGACCCTGGGCGGAAAGGGGAGCGACGCTCCTGTCCACCAGGTCGGCGACGAAGGCTCTGGACAGGATCTCCCCCTCGGTCAACTCCTGCACGAGGAAGGTCAACTTTCTGGAGTCGGGACTCAGGTCGAAGTCCTGGGCGATCTGCTCGCTGCTAAGAGTGACCACGAAGTCGCTGTAGGGGGTTGGCGTGGGCGGAGGCTCCAGGCCACCGGCCACCGCCGTGGCGGCAGCGCTGATGATATCGCTATCGGCAGCCACAGCCTCGACGGTGGCAGGAGCGTAGGAGCCGAGCACGGTGCCGCCGCCGCTGCCGGGCCCCTGCACCTGGACGAAGTACATGGAGCGCTTATCGCGGGCGAAGCCTATAGGGATGAAGCTGAGGACGTTGGCCACATTGGCCTTGAGGATGACGTGGACGTTCTCGGGGTCCTCGTCGGGGCCACGAGTGGCCGTGGGGCTGGGGGTGGCGCCCTCGGGCGGCTTCCTGAGATCGACCTGAAGGATCATCACGGTCTGCTCCGCAAACACGTTTCGCCTGAGATAGAGGAAGCCGCCATCCGGCGACCAGAGGGGGCGAAAGCGCATGTCGATGGCCCTGGCCAGGAGCTGAGTCTTGCCCGTTTTCAGCTCCAGCAGGTAGGCCTCGGACTGGTAAGCGCCGTCGGTGGCCGAGGCCGGCAAGGACGTGTAGGCGAGCTGCTTGCCATCGGGCGAGAGCGAAGGGATGATCCCCCAGTCCGGCCGGTGGGGGATTACGGCCATCTGCTCGCGCTGGGTGGGGTCGGACGCGACCACGCGCCAGATGATATCCTGCTCCCGGCCGAACTCCCGGTAGAGGAAGCGATAGGGAGTCTCGGGAGCGGGCGGCGTCGGCGTGATGGAGCCGGTGTCCAGGGAAGGGGTCGGCGCCGGCGTGGAGGCGGTGGGTGAGGCCGTGGGCGAGGAGGAAGGCGCACCGCCGCTACAGGCCACCAGGACCAGCAGCGCGAGCGCGAATGCCGAGGCAACGGTTGCCCTCCGCAGAAGGGCCGCAAGGCGGGAGCACAGCGCCACGACAGGCCCTGCGGGGTCTAGGGACGGCTAGCCGGGCCTCGGCCCGGGGGCGAGCCGGCGGCCTGCGGCTCCTCGTCGCCCAGGGCGGCTGGTCCGGCCCGCGCCAGCTCCCGGAAGCGGCGGTAGAAGTACAAGGCGACCAGCAGCACGAGGGCTACGGCGATGGGGATGGCCACGGGCCGGAAGTAGTCCGTGAGGCGGTCCCAGTGCTCGCCCAGGAGGAAGCCGCCCCAGGCCAGGCCCAGAGACCAGGGGAAAGAGCCGATGAAAGTGAGGACGGTAAAGCGCACGACGTTCATGCGGGCGACGCCGGCGGGGACGCTGATGAACGTACGAACGACGGGCAGCAGACGGCTGACGAGGACAGCGCGCTCGCCGTAGCGCTGGAACCAGCGGTCGGCGATGTCCAGCTCGCGGGGGGTGATGAGGACGTAGCGTCCGTATCGCAGGAGAAGGGGGCGTCCACCCCAGGCGCCGGCGTAGTAGGCGACGAGCGAGCCTATGGTGTTGCCCAGGGCGCCGTAGAAGGCGGCCAAGAGCAGCCACTCTTCCCCCAGCCCTTTATCCTTGACCAGGATCCAGCCGGCCAGGGGCATGATGATCTCGCTGGGGAAGGGGATGGCCGCGCTCTCCACGGCCATGAGGAAGACGACGCCCGGCCACTGGATGGCATTGTATAGATCGGTGGCGAATTCGAGGAGAGCGTCTTCAATCCCGAACAGGGCTAAACGCCTTTCGATTGGCGGTGATCCATCAGTGTCCAGTATATCGGGCCGGACGCGGGGGGCAAATACGGTTGACAGACAGCGAGCGCCAATCCGTTCGTCCTGAGCGCAGTCGAAGGAGCCCCAACACATCAGCGAACCCTGAGCTTAGCCGAAGGGTGAGCGCGATTGGGCCAAGGCATGGCATTATGAGCGATGATGGTTCCGTTCGTCCTGAGCGCAGTCGAAGGACCTCCAACACATCAGCGAACCCTGAGCGCAGCCGAAGGGTGAGCGCGATGTCCCCTGACCCATGAACTTCTACGTCTACATCCTCCGCTGCGCAGACGGCTCTTACTACGTGGGCCATACCGATGACCTCGAGCAGCGGATCGCGGCGCAGCACAGCGGCCTGATCCCCGGCTACACGC
>JACPQO010000089.1 GCA_016190405.1 Chloroflexota bacterium
CCCCTAGGCTGGCCGCGCGGCAGGTTCGGCCCCGGCGACCGCCTTCCCGTGCCAAAGGTCACCTACTGGGACAACTGGGGAGCGACGAGGGAGCGCTGATATGCAGCGGCAAGCCGCGGGTTTCAACCCGCGGTCCGCCCTCTAACCACGAGTGCGCCAGACCAGGAAGCGCTGATATCTGTGGCCAGTGTCACCGTCCGTCCCGCCACCGAAGCCGACCTGCCGGCCCTGGCGCGGATCGACACGTCGTACCCCACGGGCCGATTGCTCGCCCTGGAGCGCTCGGGCGATGCCCCTGAGCACACGTTCCGCCTCCGCTGGCGCCAACGCGAGCCCGGCACAGCCAGTGGTTACCCGCATTACACCGGCGACTGGTTCCGTCAGGCCCTCTCGCGCGCCGATCTCTTCCTGGTCGCCGACGTCGACGGCCGGCCCGCCGGCCTTCTCATGATTGTCGTGCCATCCTGGACAGACGCCGGCGAGATCACCGATCTCGCCGTCCACCGTCCGTTGCGCCGCCGCGGCGCCCCACGCGCCCTCGTTCAAGCGGCCATCGACTGGGGCCGCGGGCGCTCGCTCCGGTCCCTCTGGGTGGAGCCCCGCGCCGACAACGCCGAGGCCATCGACTTCTACCTGGCGCTGGGATTCCGGCTCTCCGGCTTCAACGACCGCCTCTACTCCAACCGCGACCACGAGGACGGCCGGCCCACCCTCTACCTGCACCTGGAGCTCACGTAGGGGCGCGGCTTGCTGCGCCCCTGCTTGCTGCGCCCCTGCTCACCGTAGCGGCAGAGCTCGCCCCTGCCCTCCTCAAAGCGGGCGCCATCAGCCAGAGGCCCGCCTGCGCGCCCTCTCCAGGAACCTCAGCAGCGCCGGCACCTCCTCCGTGATGCCCTCGGCCAGCCGCGCTGCAGTCACGGGCACCTCCCAGCGCTCCACCTGGGCTATGTCCAGCGGTCGTCGCCGCCTGTACGAGCGCAGGTACAGCGACAGGAGGAGGTTCCGTCCGACCAGCGCCATCGCCCGCAGCGGGATGGAAGTGCCAGGAGGCGGCTCCCCCAGGCGGAGTATCATCCGTGTCCTGGCCACGTCCGCCATCGGATCGCCCCGCGTTACGTTCGACCAATCGATGAGTACCGGCGTCTCGCTGTCCATCAAGATGTTGGCCGGATGGAAGTCGCCGTGGCACAGGCGGTCGCCCTCCGGCAGTTCGTCCAGCGCCTCCAGCGCGAGCCGCTTGAGGTCATCCCCGAGGGTCGCGCCTGCCGACTCGATGCGCATCCTCAGAACGAGGTTCAACGGCGGGATGCCACTTGGCGCCTGCGCCTCGTGTAGCTGAGCGTGTAGCTCGCCCGATATTCGCGCCGCCCGCAGCAGCAGCCACGGCCGCCGCCCAATCAGCGTCAGCAGGTCTGTCCCCTCAATGCGCTCCATTACGATGCCGGGCCGGCCGTTCACCGCCGTCACGTCGTGCACCGCCGGCACGCGTACGCCTCTGGAGCGCGCCGCTTCCATAGCCGCCGCCTGCCACTGGTTCTGGAGCGCCGCCCCGGGGTTGCGCAGCAGGCGCAAAATCGTGCCCTCGCCCCAGGCGAACATCTCCGCCTCGCGGCCCTCGGCGATCTTCCGCAGTTTGCGTGCTTCGTCCACCTGCTCCCTCGCAGCCACGATGAATCCTCGTAGCGGCTATTATAGGTCGGGACAGCACGCCGAAGTGTGATCCAAGTCACATCTGCCAGATGAGCGTCGCCCCGTGTTCAGCCAGAGAACACGCATGAGGGCGCTACCTTCTGCGCTCCACATCGGGGACGCGCCGCTCGGTCTAGATGGCAGCCGCCTTGAGTTCGGGCCGCCAGCCTCTCAAGCGCCTATCAGGCCGCTGTTGCCCTCGCTTCTTTCTCGCTAGCCTCCGGTTCCGTGTCCAGGCTCAACAGCCGCCCTCGTCTCAGGGTCCCGGGCCACTCCGAGCCGCGCTTCACCTGCGGCTGGCCGCAGTACGGGCACGCCTCAGTATGTCTCCCGGCGCCCGTCGGCAGATCGCCGCAGCACCAGGAGCAGCAGTCCCCCTGCCTGGCTACTGTCATAGCGCGCGTCCGCCTGGCGACCCACCTGCGCGGTGCCGGCCGCTACTTGGCCCGCACCTCGATCTTCTTGGCCTTGGGCGCCGCTGCCGGCTTGGGTACCGTGACCTCCAGCACACCGTCCTCGAACACCGCCTCGATCGATTCCGTGTCCACGCCTTCCGGCAGGCTGATCCCCCGCGAGAGCTCTCCGGTCGCCCTCTCGCAGCGGTAGTAGTCTTCCTCCTTGATCTCCTTCTCCTCTTCACGCCGTCCGTGGATGACCAGCATGTCGCCCTGTACGGTCACCTCCACGTCCCCTCGCTTCACGCCCGGGATGTCCGCCCGCACCACCATCTTGCCGTCCCGCTCGAATACATCGATGTCGGGCACCCATTCCAGGGTGGGCCGCAGCCAGCGGCGGAACCGCCACGGCCGCCACAGGGGCCAGGGGCCGAAACCCCGCATCGCCCTCTCGAAGAACCGCTCCACGTCCTCCGGCCAGGCCAGCGGCCTTCGCGGCTCCCGCTCCCGCACTACAAGGCTGCCCCGCCGGTGCTCTTCGCTGCCCATAATCGCGCCTCCTTCGCGCTCTCCGTCTGGCTTTACGCCCAGCCTAGCGACAGGACGAGCAGACCGGTTAGAGTCGCTGCGGCCTATCCGGGTAGTCCATTCGGCCCTAACCGAGCCGTAGCGAAAGAGGGAGGTGGGGCCTTGTTCCTCGTTCCTTGTTCCTGGTTCCTATCTTCGAACAAACATGCGATAATGTACGCGCCATGCCCGGGCGCAAGCCGCGCAAACCGCTCGATATGTTCGCCCGCGCCGCCGAGGCCCGCGCCGCCCGCCAGGCGCCGCTGGCCGCTCGCATGCGGCCCCGCTCCCTGGACGAGTTCGTCGGCCAGGAGCACCTGGTCGGCCCGGGCCGCGAACTCCGCCGCGCCATCGAGGCCGACGAGGTGCCGTCGATGGTCCTGTGGGGGCCGCCCGGCTCCGGCAAGACCACCCTGGCCCGCATCATCGCTTCGATGACCCGCTCCCACTTCGAGCCCATCTCCGCCGTCGCCTCCGGCGTCGCCGACCTCCGCCGCATCGTCGCCGAGGCCCGCGAGCGCCTGGGCATGAACAACGAGCGCACCATCCTGTTCATCGACGAGATCCACCGCTTCAACAAGGCCCAGCAGGACGTCGTCCTGCCCTACGTCGAGGACGGCACCGTCACCCTCATCGGCGCCACCACTGAGAACCCCTCCTTCGAGGTCATCTCGCCCCTGCTCTCCCGCAGCCGCGTCTTCACCCTGGAGCCGCTGACCCCGGAGCAGGTCGAGCTCATCCTGCGCAGGGCCCTGGCCGACGACGAGCGCGGCCTGCCCGCCTCCCTCCAAGGTGTGGGGGCGAACCTCGCGGTCGCCCGCATCGAGATCGCGGACGACACCCTGGCGGCCCTGGCCCGCGCCGTCGGCGGCGACGCCCGCATCGCCCTCAACGCCCTGGAGCTGGCCGTCCAGACCACGAGGCCCGATTCCAGTGGTGCCCGTCACGTTGCGCTCGAGGCCATCGAGGACGCCCTCCAGCACCGCGCGGCCCTCTATGACAAAGCCGGCGACTGGCACTACGACATCATCTCCGCCTTCATCAAGTCGATGCGCGGCTCCGACCCCGACGCCGCCCTGTACTGGCTGGCCCGCATGATCGAGGGCGGCGAGGAC
>JACPQO010000076.1 GCA_016190405.1 Chloroflexota bacterium
CAATAAGGAAGGCGAGCGCACGCCGGCGTATGGTACTGACAGATCGTGATCGGGAGATCGTCCGCTGGGTCGCCGAGGTTGGCGTCGCCACTCGTGAGCATGTGCAGGCCATGTTCTTCGGGCCGGGCGGCAGGTCTCGCTGCCAGCATCGGCTTGCGCTGCTGTTCCAGCACCGGTACCTGGACCGCCTGCCCAGGCGGGTTCCCAATGCGCATGACACGTACCACCTGTCGCGGAGGAGCGTGAACGGGCTGCGCCTCCTTCGCGCAACTGCAATCGGCGACCGCGTTCAGCCCGCGCGAATCAGCCGTGCGCGCCTCCAGCACAGTCTAGATCTCGTGAGCTGCCGTGTGCACATCACATGCGCATGCGAAGAGGCCGGCTTCAAGCTCCTGGCTTGGCTGAACACATACGAAGTCGTGCAAACGACTGCCGCCGCCGGGATTGTGCCCGATGCCTTCTTCCGGTTAGCGAGGCCGAATCGTGACGGCGAGGACAAGAAGTCAGCGTTCTTTCTCGAAGTGGAACGCAGCGATAAGTCGGGCAGGGCCCTGATGGAGAAATTCCGGCGGTACGGGGAGTTCTACTACGGCGGCGCCTTTGAGCAGAACTTCGGCACCCGCGCGCTGCGTGTCCTGGTGCTCATCGGTTCCGACTACGGCATCCTCCCGGAGCGCCGGGTCGAGAAGCTGACGGTCCTCGCCGAGCAGACCAACGTCACGTTCCTGCACTTTGCCCCCCTGGCGGCGTTCCTTGGGACTCCGCCAAAGGGTGTTCTGACTGAGTCCATCTGGCGGCGGCCGGGAGTAGAGGGCCGAGTGCCGCTGTTCTCCGTGCCTGACCTGCGTGTTGATCCCACTCGGAAGGTGAATTCGCATGGCAACTAGTTTGTTTCGTGTACGGTACGGAGGAGCGGTTGCGCGCCGACGTGCCTGCGCAGCGCAGCCTCTAGACCGTGTCATCCAGTCATACCTGCTCTGCTGCGAGACCGAAGGCATGAGCAAGGACACGGTGCGCTGGTATCGGCAGAAGCTCAGTTCGTTTCTCGATTTCCTAAACGACCGCGAGGATGAACCGACGCTGTCATCCCTGACTCCGGAGGTCGTTCGGGACTTTGTTGCCTTAGTGCAAACGGCTGGCCGGACCGCGTTCACGACCCGGGGATACATCCAAGTTCTGAAAGGGCTTGGCACCTGGCTCGCGGAGGAGGGCTACGTGGCAGTGAGCCCCCTTCAGAGACTACGGTTGCCGAAGGTCCCGAAGTACCTTGTGAAGCCGCTCTCCCACAGTGAGGTTGGTGCCCTTCTGAGTGCGATCAAGTCTCGCTCCGCCGCGGGTGCCCGGGATCTCGCGGTACTTCTCATGTTGCTCGACACTGGGATGCGTCTGGGCGAGATGGCACGCTTGACGCTGCGAGATGCCGACGAGGCGATCAGAGATGGGGTGTTCAAGGTCATGGGGAAAGGCTCGCGCGAGCGCTATCTTCCTCTCGGAAAGGCAGCCCGGGATGCCTTGCGGAGGTACGTCCAGGTCTATCGGCCGGAGGTGCGGACCGATGCTCTATTCCTTGGCCGCGACCATCGGCCGCTCACGACAGAAGGATTCCGGCAGATCGTTCGCCGGGTGTCAAGTCGCGCTGGCGTTGGCGGGGTGCACCCACACAGGCTCAGGCACACGTTTGCCGTAAACTACTTGGTCAACGGCGGCGACGCGATGTCACTCCAGCGCATTCTGGGCCACAGCACCCTGGAGATGGTCCGGAACTACGTCGCCCTGGATATGCGCGACATCAAGGCAAAGCATGTTGAGGCTTCTCCAGGTGATCGCTTCTGGGCTGAGAGAGCAGGGAGTCGAACATCGCATCAGCTCCGGTAGCCTGCTCCCTCCACCGTACTACGATTAGCTCGGTCGCGTGAGGTGCGGGGGGATGCCGGGGACGACGCCCTAGCTGATTCAGGACGCATGACGTGCAATACGTGCGAGCCGGTCGGCAGGCGAAGCCCTCTGATGTACGGCCTTCACATCGGCGTCCGTCAGCATCACGTAGTTGCGCGTCATGCTGAGGGTGGAGTGGCCCAGGATCCGCTGCAGGGAGAAGACGTCGCCGCCCGCGCGGAGGAAAGTGACGGCCGCTGTGTGGCGAAGGCGGTGGGGGTGCACGCCCCTAACGCCTGCGCGGTCGGCAAGACGTCTGATGACCTGGCGGATCCCCTCGGCTGTGAGCGCCTGGCCACTGAAACTCACGAAGAGCGCATCGCTGTGCATGGCACGGCGGTGGATCTGGATGTACCGACGGATAGCATTCTGAGTAGTCAGCCCTACCGGCACCATACGTTCGCGCGAGCCTTTACCGAAGACCCGGACGATCCCTTCGCGGACCGCCTGTAACCCGTCGTCTTCTGTCAGGGCCGCCAGCTCTCCCAGGCGCATGCCGGTATCCAGGAGCAGGAGGAAGATCGCGAAGTCCCGGGCTCCGGCCCGGGTTCTGGGGTCGATCTCGCTGAGGATCCGTCGCACCTCGTCCTCGTCCAGCGGCCTGACGACGTACTTCGGAGTCTTCGGCAGTTTGACCCGGCGCAGAGGATTGTCGGCGATGTAGCCCTCGTTTTCGAGCCAGGTGAAGAGGCCTTTCACCACCTGCACATAACCGCGTGTCGTGAACGCAGATACGCCGGTCGCCTGAAGGTGGACAACCAACCCGCGGACTATCTCGGGGGCGAGGTCTTCGGGGGCTAGCGGTAGTTGTCGCGCGCGAAGGTAGTCACAGAGCGCTCGCAGCTTCTGTTCGTACCAGCGGATGGTGTTGGGCGACTTCCCTTCAGCGCGACAGGTGAGCAGGTAGGACTCGATGAGGTTGGGGAGCTCCAGCCCCCTCCCCAGCGGCCGGAGCCGGCTTCGCACAGCCATGTCTGTCCTCTCTTTCCGGGGCTGAGGACGACACGCGGTCTATGCGGTCTATTTCGGGCCTTTTGGGCCGGATTTCGTATCTGGCAGGGGCGGCAGGATTCGAACCCGCGACCTGCGGTTTTGGAGACCGCTGCTCTGCCAGCTGAGCTACGCCCCTGCGGTTTAGGAGGGCCACTCCCGCCTCAGGCGGGTACGCCCCTGCGGTTTAGGGGGGCCACTGCCCGACAACGTCGGGGTACGCCCCCCACCTGCGTCCAGTATATCAAGGAGAGGCGGCAGCGGGTCAAGGATGGGGCTGGCGGTCCAGCAGGGCCAGCGCCCGGTCCGGAAAGTTCGTCACTATGCCGTCCACGCCCAGGTCGATGAGGCGCTGGATGTCCGCCTCGGCGTCGGCGGTCCAGGCATAGAGGGTGAGGGCGCTGCGCCGCGCCTGGCCCGCGATCTCTTCCGTGATTCCCGGGTAAAAGACGCTGACCGCCTGAAGGCCCATTCGCAGCGCGGCCTCGCGCATCTGGGGCCAGGAGGGGAGCGCCTGGGGGGCGATGAGGAGACCGGCGGGCAAGAGGGGCTCGGCCTGGCGCATGGTGGCCAGGGCCTGGGCGAAGAACGACCACACCATGACGTCGCCCAGAGCGCCGGCCTCTCGCACGACGGCGGCCACCTGCTCCTCGATACCCGGCTGCTTGATCTCGACGACGAGCAGGGCGTTACCCTTGGTGAGGGCCAGGACCTCGGCGAGGGTCGGGACGCGCTCACCGCCGCCCGCGTCCAGGGCGCGCAGCTGGTCCAGGGTGAGCTGGGCCACGGGTCCCCTGCCGCCGGTGGTGCGGTCGACGGTGAGGTCGTGCATAAGGACGGGCACGCCGTCGGCGCTGGCCTGGACGTCGATCTCGATGGCGCCGGCGCCGAGGCGGAGGGCCGCGCGGATACCGGCCAGGGTGTTCTCCGGGGCGTGGCCGGCGCAGGCGGCGTGGGAGATGACGATGGGGTGCACGCTGCGATTATACAGGCTGGCTGCGGATGGGCTGAAGCGTGGCGGATGGTCTCCGCACAGAGGCGTTTGGACGGTTGTTGGAGGGCTCACCCTTCGACTACGCTCAGGGTTCGCAACAGAATTGCAGGGCCGGTCTACGTCCTTCGACAGGCTCAGGACGAACGGATCGTCGCGCCTACTCGGGCGCCACACGCCACGAATTGCGTAATGACCATAAGCCTGGCCCTCGGGGATAGTGCGGCCAGGCTGAAGCCTGGCCTTCGAGGGTCGTAACGAGGTGGGCGCGGACTAGATCGGCTCGCTGCTGGCCGCGAAGATGGTGATCATATCGCGGCGCCTGGCGGCCACCTCGATGGCCAGGTCGCGGGCGTTCAGGGCCAGCTCGAAGCGCAGGGGCGAGTTGGCGTAGCCGCTCTTGAAGTTGATCTGGCGCGCGATGCGATGCAGATCCTGGGCCATGAAGCGGATACGGACCCGCCAGTCGATGGTGGGGTCGCAGACGGGCGGGATGCGGCGGTCCAGGCAGAAGAACTCGCAGGCGCGCTCCAGGTCGGACTCCAGGCGGGCGGCGACCATGCGGTGGACGGCGCGCACCATCTCCCAGTCGTCCTCGCCGTCGCCCAGGAAGGGGAGCACGCGACCGATGCGGGTGCGCAGGGTGTCGTCGCCTTGCTGCTGGGCGTCTAGCTCCAGGTTAAGGCGGCGTTGCTGGGCCAGGTAGAGGCTGAGGATGTACGTCTCGTCCTCCAGGAGGGCCAGCCCCCTGGGCAGGACATCGACGACCGACTGGGCCCAGCCGCGGACGCGGCGGTCCAGCTCGTCGACTTTGCGCTGGACGCGGCGCAGGGCGCGTTCGTCTTGCGGTATGTACAGCTCTTGGTGCTGGTCGAGCAAGGCCGCTTACTCCTTGGCTGGTCACATGCCAATAGGTAAGACCAGGGCAGGAAGGGCCTGTTACGGGGGGCGCCCGCCGCCGGAGTAAAGAATTGGTGTACTTGTCGACAGCCGTTTTCCCTAGCCAGGCGGCGTTGCGTTAGAATGGGGCGAGTAACTGGAGGTGCCGCATGGCCATAGACAGCTTCAAGTTCCTGCCGGGCTCCATCGCCAACTACTATCGGAACCTACCGGTACAACGGGAGGAGCCGGTCCCCTGGACGCCCCTGAAGAAGCCGCTATCGGAGTGCCGGTTCGCGCTGGTGACGACGGCGGGGATATCGGTGGAGGGGCTCGAGCCGCCTTTCGACGCCGAACGGGAGAAGCGGGAGCCGATGTGGGGCGACCCGACCTACCGGCGGGTCCCGCGCGACGTGAGACAGGAGCAGGTCCGCTGCTCCCATCTCCACATCAGCAACCGGGACATCCTGGCCGACGTGAACATCGCGCTGCCGGTGCGGCGATTCCTGGAGCTGGAGTCGGAGGGGGTCATCGGTTCCCTGGCGCCCACGAGCTACTCGTTCATGGGCTACCAGATGAACACCGGCGAGTGGCGGGACCGCTACGCCCCCGAGGTGGCCGCACTGATGAAGCAGGAGGCCGTGGACGCGGCGCTGCTGACCCCCGCCTGACCGGACTGCTGCCGGAGCGTGCCCGTGCTGGCGCGCAGTATCGAGGCGGCGGGGATCAGCACCGTGGTGGTGACGATGATGCCCTACTGGTCGGAGCGCATCGGCGTGCCGCGAACAGTGGGGGTAGCGTTCCCCTACGGCCACCCGTTAGGGCGGCCGGGCGACCGCGAGACGCAGACGGCCATTGTCCGGGCGGCGCTGGCGCTCCTGGAAGAGGCGCAGGCGCCGGGAGAAATCCGGGAGCTGGACATGGAGTGGCCGCAGGAGCTATCGGAGGCGAAGAAGGACTGGCAGCCGCTGGAGCCCTCGCCGATTATCAAGATGATGTTGGAGCAGGCGCGGCAGAGGCGGGAGGGGGCGGGGTAGGGAGCAGCGGCTGAGGTTGGAAGTGGGAGGTTGGAGGTTGGATGGCGCCTGGCGACGTTGTGGTCTCGCTCATGGTTCGACAGGCTCACCACGAACGGAGAGGTGCGCCGTGTGAAGGCGGATGCTATGGAGGGTCTGGTCCCGTCCCGCTCACCCTGAGCTTGTCGAATGGGTGAGCGGAGCAAGGCGATTGCGAGATGAGCTTCTTGGTGTACATGCTCCGATGCGCGGACGGCTCCATCTATACAGGACATACGGATGATCTGGAGGCGCGGCTGGCAGCACACCGGCTGCGCGTCTATTGTGGCTATACCTCCACGCGACTGCCGGTGCGCCTGATCTTCCACGAGCAGTTTCCAACACGAGACGAGGCTTTTGCCGCCGAACGACGGATCAAGCGGTGGTCCCGAGCAAAGAAGTTGGCACTTGCCAGAGGGGACTGGCGGGAGCTTCGGAGGTTATCATCCGCTCATGGTTCGACAGGCTCACCATGAGCGGAAGGAGGTCGGATCTTTGCGGGAGCGCTTTCGGCGCTTTTGCTACGTCTCGCGTCGGGCGCGGTGGGCGGGCGACCCTTCGATAAGCTCAGGGCAGGCTCTGAAGGGTCGGCCGGCGGGGTCGACGATCAACCCG
>JACPQO010000016.1 GCA_016190405.1 Chloroflexota bacterium
ACATGGAGGAGGCGGCCCACCTCTGCGACCGCATCGTCGTCCTGCACCAGGGCCGCATCCAGGCCGAGGGGACGCCGGCCGAGCTGGTGGAGCGCTTCGCCGGCCGCGAGGTGATCGAGGTGCACCTGCCGCCCGAGGAGCGCGCGCCCGTCCTGGAACGCCTGGCCGCCCGCGACGGCGTCACCGTGGAGGAGGTGGAGGACATCCTGTACGTCTACGTCCGCGCCGCCGGCGGCTTCGACCGCACGGCACTGCGCATCGACGCCGACAAGGTGGTCTACCGCCGCGCCAACCTGGAGGACGTCTTCCTGCGCCTGACGGGAAGGGGGCTGGTGGAGTGACGGGCACATGTGTTAACCTAATGTGGCCACAAAAGGGGCCACAACTGCCAGGAGAAGGGTATGGCCGAAATCGGAGTGCGTGAGCTCAAACAGAAGACGAGCGAAGTCATCAGGAAGGTACGGGAAGAGCGAGCCGCCTACGACGTGACCTATCGCGGCCGGGTGGTGGCTCGTATCGTGCCGGTTGGCCGCAAGCCTTATGACCGGGAAGAAGCGCGGCGCCTGTTGCGTGAGATGGACAAGCTGGCTGAGGAAATCAGCAAGGTTTGGCCGAAGGGAGTATCAGCCGCGGAAGCCGTTGCAGAGCAGAGAAGATAAGCTTGGCATACGTCCTTGACGCCAGCGTTTGGGTAGCCTGGTTTTTGCTGGACGACCTGCACCACACGAGCAGTCACGAGTTGATCGAGAGACAAATCGACCTGGGTGACACGATCATTGGACCAACGCTGCTGTTGCCGGAAGTTGCGGGCGCGCTGTCACGGCCCCGCGGAGATCGCGCTGTCAGTGCCGCTGCCGTATGGCGGCTCTCAGGCCTTCCCGCCCTTCAATTGATGGCGGTCGACGATGCACTCGCGCGGCATGCGGCTCGCATTGCGGGCGATCTTCGCCTGAAGGGGGCAGACGCCGTGTATCTGGCGCTTGCCGAAGCTCTCGGGGTGCCGCTCGTGACCGCTGACAGTGAACAGCTTGCCAGAGGGACAAGCGTCGCCGTCGTGAGGACACCCGCCCAGGCGCTCGCCGAGCCATGACCACCCTCGCCATGCCCCGCCGCCTCGCCGTCCGGCGGCCGGACGTCTCCCGGCGGGCCCTGCGCGTCTGGCAGCGCAACCGTGACGTCTACCTGCGGCTGTGGAAATCGGAGCTGGTCTGGCCCCTGGCCGAGCCCATCATCACCCTGCTGGCCCTGGGCATCGGCCTGGGCGGCCTGGTCGAGCTGCCCAGCGGACAGGACTACATCGCGTTCATCGCGCCGGGGCTCCTGGCCGTCTTCCCCATGTGGGCCGCCGCCGGCGAGTGCGGCTGGGGCTCCTTCTTCCGCATGGAGAACCAGAAGACCTTCGACGCCATCGCCGCCACGCCGGTCAGCGTGGAGGACATTATCACCGGCGAGATCATGTGGGGGGCCACCCGCGGCCTCATCAGCAGCGCCTACATCCTGGTGGTGGTGGCCGCCTGGGGCTTGCTGGACTCGCCCCTGGCCATCCTCATCCTGCCCGCGGCCTACCTGTCCGGCCTCATGTTCGCCAGCATCTCCCTCTGCTACACCTCCATCACCCGTTCCATCAGCTCTCTCAACTACTTCTTCGCCATCTTCATCACCCCCATGTTCTGGCTGGGGGGCGTCTTCTTCCCCCTGGACCGGCTGCCCGAGGGCCTGCGCGCGGCCTCCTGGTGGATCCCCATCACCCACGTCGTGAAGGTCTACCGGGGGCTGGCCGGCGGCGACCTGCGCTGGAGCCACCTGGGCGACCTGGCCTGGGTCCTGGTCGTCGGCGCCCTGTTCTACGCCCTCGCCCTCTTCTCCATGCGCAGGCGGCTGGTCAGGTAGCCTGAACGCGACCAGCCGCGCCGGGTGTTCCTTCCCGTCGACCATGATTGCTGCTGGCGGCCAACCTGGTCTACGAGTTCCCGCTGCTGCTGGCGGCGGAGCGCTAGGCCGGTTCCCGTAGTGCCAAGCCCCACAAGAATGCCTCACTTTGCCCTACAGACAACGTCCTCCACGGGGCGTACAATCGGTGGCCATGAACGGAGAGAGCACGGCGTGAGATACGTGAGACTCCTGGTCGGCCTGCCGGTCCTGGCGGCCCTGCTCTTGGCCTTGCCTGCTGGGCCCAAAGCCCTCGGCCAGCAGACCACGGACATTAGCCTCTTACCCGGCTGGAACCTGGTCTCCCTGCCCCTGGCGCCCGCCGACCCAGCCCCCGCCGCCGTCCTGGCCTCCATCCAGGGCAAGTACAACAGCGCCTGGGCCTACCAGCCCGCCGGCAGCCAGGCGGGCGCCGCCGCCGCCGCTACGTGGCTAAGCTATGACCCCAGCGTGCCGCCTTTCCTCAACACCCTGGCCGCCATCGACGTGAGCATGGGCTTGTGGCTCAACATGAAGGAGGCCGCCACCCTCTCTGTCAGCGGCAGCCAGCCGGCCAGCACCCAGATCGCCATCTCAGCCGGCTGGAACTTCATCGGCTACCCGTCCAGCGACGCCCAGCCCATCGCCGATGTGATGGGGCCCCTGGCCTACAACTCCGTGTGGGCCTACTCGGCTGGCTCTTGGCAGAGCCACGACCCCGACCTGCCGCCGGGCCTGAACACACTCCAGCAGTTCGAGCCCGGCCGCGGCTACGCCCTGAACGCCTCGGCGGCGGGGGTCCTCACCATCGCCGGCGCCGCCCCGTCCAGTTTCGATCTCATCGATGAGGCGCTGGCAGCCGGGACGATCGACGAGGAGACAGCGCTGGTATACAAGGTGTACGCCGTCTTCGGTGACGGCCGCCTGCCGCTGCAGTACCGGGGATATGACGGCGGCGGGCCTCCCGACGGCGGGGGGGTGGCGATCACGCAGGCAATGCTGGACACGGCATCCCCGGAAACCCGCGCCCTCCTGGCGCCCTTCCTGATCCCGCCGATCTACGACGGGAGCTGGCTGGGCCCCCAGGGCGCGGCGGCCGGCGCAAGGCGCGTTCTGGCGATAGCGGCCTGCCCTGACGCGCCTGCCGGCTGGGACTGCCGCGACGCGACGAGCGCCGGCGTCCGGGTCTGGTGGCAGACGCAGTACCCGGAGGACGGCGCGAGAGCGCAGGCCATCGCCAGCGCTATGGACGCGACCATATGGGCGGCCATCACCGGTCTAATGGGGCAGCCGCTGTCCGACGCAGGGACGACATACGACGGCGGCAGCCCGAGCGTGGACATATACCTGGTGGATGTGGTGCGGTCAATGGCCATCGACAATCCGCAGCCGGGGTGCAAGAAGACGCCGGCCTACGTCAACCTCCAGCGGTCCGCACCGATGTCGGTCGTGGCGCACGAGTTCATGCACGTCCTCCAGTGGGGTTTCGACGTCAGTCAGGAGTGCATGTACCAGGCCGGCGGCGAGTACAACTGGCTGGCGGAGGCCACCGCCCAGTGGGCAGAGGATTTCGTCTACCCGGGCGGTAACGGAGAGCACTACACCGCCGATTGGTACATGGCGTCGCCGGGGAAACCGCTGGACACGGCGGACGATAGTCACGAATACGGCGCGTACCTGTTCTTCCAGTACCTGACCAAGTTCTACGGCTTCGAGCAGATCGTCCGGACCGTCTGGGACAACACGCTCCAGTACGGCAGCCTGGGGGCTGTGGAGCAGGCGATGCCCGGGGGGTTCGAGGAGCGCTGGGCGCCGTTCGCCGCCTGCCTCTGGAACCGGCCGCCTGTGGACTGCTTCGCGGGGTGGGACAATCTGACGCAGGGGGTGGAGGCGTTCGTCACCGCGCAGGAGGTCGATCTGGGAAACGCCAGCAGCCGCTCCTTTGAAGTGGCGGGCGGCGTCGAGCACATGGCGGCGTCCTACTCGCGGCTCTTCTTCAGCGATGACGAGATCCGCTCCGTCGTCTTCGACAACACCCTCGCTGGTTTCCCCCACGCCGGCGTGCAGGCGCTGGCCAAGATCGACGGCGAGTGGCAGGGGCCCTTGGACTGGACGGACCGTGCCAAGACGACGTTTTGCCGAGACCTCGACGGCCAGCACATCGAGGAGCTGGTGATCATCATCTCCAACGATGATTGGGAGAACAAGGGCAAACTGCAGCCGCCGGAGCAGCCGAGCCTCACCGCCGGCACCGTCTGCCCTACCACCGTCACCTTATCCTGGGACGCGGACGTGGCGGACGTACAGCTCCAGCTGTGGGTCCTCCCCCAGCCGGCATCGAACCTGGACGAGGCCCGCAACCAAGAGGGCCAGCCCGGCTATGACACCATCGATAACCATCCTTGCGATGTGCCGTTCCAGGCAGAGCAATCTGAGGCGATCGAAGGGGTCACCCCGGACGCGCAGTACATCGCCGTCTATTGGTGGGGCTATTGCGTCCGCGATCCAGATAACTGGCCTGACCCGCCGTCCATGGTGCCATTCACCATCACGATTCAGTACCCTGATGGGCGCGTGGAGACGGAGAGCGGGGACCTGGCCGGTATCTTGTTCCTCACGTTCGGCCCGTACGACTTCGCGCCGCAGCAGTGAGCGGGCGCCTCTGTGCGGCCGCTGGGAATGGCACTTCGACCCCGCGCCCCCGCAGTGACCATCGGCGGCGTAGACACCGTCCGTCTTCCCGCTCTAACATCGGCTGTGAGATGAGCCCTCCCCGCATCGCCGTCCCCCACTGGCGCGCCCCCACCTGGGAGCGCACCAGGCACTACTACGATTCCCTGGAGGCTGCCGGCGCCGCATACGTCATCGTGAAGGACGATGGCCTACCCCCGGACGCCCAGGGCCTCCTGCTGACCGGCGGCGTCGATGTCGACCCCCGCCTGTACGGTGAGCGGCGCGGCCCCCACACCGACCGCCCCCAGTCGCGGCGCGACACCCACGAGCTGGGGCTGGTGCGAGAGGCGCTGGAGCGCGACCTGCCGGTGCTGGCTATCTGCCGCGGCCACGAGCTGCTGAACGTGGCCCTGGGCGGCAGCCTCCTCCAGCACGTCGAGGACGGCCGCCACCGCTGGCTGGATGGCGGCGGGTCCAACTGGCACGACGTGGAGATAGAACCGGACTCGCGGCTGGGTCGCGTGTACGCCGGCGGGGGCAGGCTCAGGGTGAACTCGCGGCACCATCAGGCGGTGACGGCGGACCGGCTGGCGGCCCCTCTGCGGCCCGTCGCTCGTGGGCCGGGGGGGATCGTCGAGGCGGCGGAGAGCCGCGAGCACCGCTGGGTCGTCGGCGTCCAGTGGCACCCGGAGCGCCCGGAGATGCACCCGGACTCGGACGCCCTGTTCGCCGCCTTCGTGGCGGCCTGCCTCGGGTAGCCGATCGTAGGTCAGGGTCTTCAGACCCCGACAGTAGCCGATCGTAGGTCGGGGTCTTCAGACCCCGACAGGCCGCGATGGTCTTGTGGTCATTAGCCATTTTGATCCCTCTCTGAGGGTTGAGCACCCCGTAGTAGGGGCCTTCAGCCCCGACATTGTGCGAGGGCTGAAGGCCCTCGCCAGCGGGTCGGTTGGGTGGTGAGGGGCGTAGAGACGCCCCGTCGGGGCGTCTTTGCTACTTTCCGTCGCCCTACACAGATGCTATCCTTGCCCTAGCCTCTCGCCCACGGGGAAAGCCATGGAACAACAGATCCGCTTCTGCACCACCTCCGATGGCGTCACCATCGCCTACAGCGTCGCGGGCGAAGGAGCGCCCCTGCTGATGACTCCCGGCTGGGTAACCCATCTGGAGCTCGATATGGCTTTGCCCCGTGAGCACTCGTGGCTGGACGCCATGGTGGCTGGCGAGCGTCAGTTGGTGCGCTACGACGGCCGCGGCACCGGCCTCTCGGACCGCGAGGTGGAGGACGTTTCGTTAGCCGCCAGAGTACGGGACCTGGAGGCCGTCGTCGACAGCCTGGGCCTGGATCCTTTCGTCCTGTCCGGCTGGTCCATGGGCGGGCCCCCGGCCATCGTCTACGCCGCCCAGCACCCCGAGCGGGTGTCCCACCTCATCCTCTACGCCTCCTTCGCCCGCTCCTTCGGCCGCGGGCGCGAAGAGGTCTGCCGGGCCCTCCTGGCCCTCATGCGCGCCGAGTGGTCCGTGGGCTCCAAGACCGTCGTCGAGTTCACCAGCCCCGACCTGGACAAGGAGCTCGCCGACTTGACCGCCCAGTACTTTCGGCAGTGCGCCCGCGTGGACGTGGCCGCCG
>JACPQO010000077.1 GCA_016190405.1 Chloroflexota bacterium
AGATAACGCGCGGGAATGACATGTGTAGAGGAGGCCCCTTCGGCAGGCTCAGGACAGGCCGAGCACCGAGTCCAGCTCCCATTGACCTTCGATGTCACCGAAAAGCTGCGCGCGGGCGACTACGTCTACCTGACGGGCGCCATCTACACCGCCCGCGACGCCGCGCACCGGCACATGATCGAATCGCTCCAGAAGGGCGAGCCGCTGCCGGTGGACATCCGCGGGCAGGTGATCTACTACGTGGGGCCGACGCCGCCCAAGCCGGGCCAGGTCATCGGCTCGGCCGGGCCCACGACCAGCATCCGCATGGACCCCTACACGCCGCCGCTGTTGGAGGCCGGGCTCAAGGGGATCATCGGCAAGGGGGGCCGCGGCCCGCAGGTGCGCGAGGCGCTCCAGAAGCACGGAGCGGTCTACTTCCTGGCCGTGGGCGGGGCCGGCGCCCTGCTTTCGAAGCAGATCCGCAACGTGGAGGTCGTCGCTTACGAGGACTTGGTGACCGAGGCGATGCGCCGGCTGGACGTCGAGGAGTTCCCGGTGGTGGTCTGCTACGACATCCACGGCGGCGACCTGATGGAGCAGGGGAAGGCGCAGTGGCGCCAGGCCGAGGTGCTGGGGAGATAACGCGCGGGAATGACATGTGTAGAGGAGGCCCCTTCGGCAGGCTCAGGACAGGCTTCAGGCCTCCACCGTCGCCCCCTGGAAGGCTGAAGCCTTCCGCTACATCGTGCCGTACAGACGGCCGATGCCCCTGCGGAACTCCGGGATGCCGCCCATCGATGGGTGCCGCACGTACGTGGCCTCGATCCCGAGCTCCGAGAGGGCGTGCTGCGCCACGCGGCCGATGGCGACCACGATTTTCGGCTTGAACGCCTCCAATAGCTCGCGAGCGAAAGGGTAGAAGGCACGCACCTCGCCGGGGCGAGGGTTGCGGTTGGAGAGGGGCACGCCCGGCCGGTGCGTGTGGAGGGGGACGGCTGCCCAGATGAGGGGGACGTGGTCCAGCCTCTCGATCTCGCGCCAGACGGCGCCGGCGGACAGCTCCCGCAGCAGCGGCGTCACCGTCGCCTTGCGGAACTGGACGCCCAGGCGGGCCGACGCCGTCTCCAGCCAGTCCTCGGAGGTCAGGAGCAGGCCGGTGCGGCGGAGGCCCCGGTAGCCGCCGGCCTCGCCCACCCAGAGGCTGTCGGGGCGTAACCGGAGCTGCGCCGCCAGGTACGCCTCCAGGTTGGCGCGCCGGATGGCCGGCGACTCCCGCGAATCGTGGACGGGGCAGACGTCGCGCCAGGGGTTGAAGGCGTCGGGCAGGGCGACGGCGGCCAGCCTGTCGACGAAAAAGGAAACGTCCAGCGCCACCGGGGACCGCGGGCGGGCGACCTGAAAGGCCGCCCCTACTCGACCTCGACGACCATTTCGATCTCAACGGGGATGCCAGCAGGGAGGCTGTCGGCGCCCACGGCAGAGCGGGCGTGGCGTCCCTTTTCGCCGAAGACGGCGACCAGCAGGTCGGAGGCGCCGTTGATCACCTGCGGCTGCTGGCCGAACTCGGGCGTGCAGTTCACGAAGCCCAGGAGCTTGACGACCCGCCTGACCCGGTCGAGATCGCCCAGCTGCGCCTTGAGCGTAGCGAGTAGATTGAGCGCCGTAAGCTCGGCGGCCTTGCGGGCCGTGTCGGTATCGAGATCACGTCCCACCTTGCCCACGTAGACGGGGCGGCCGCCCTGAAGAGGGCCGTGACCGGAAAGGAAGATGAGGCTCCCCGAACGGACGGCGGTGACGTAGTTGGCCATGGCCGGCGGCGCCGGTGGTAGTTCGTGGCCAAGCTCCTGGAGCCTCTGCTCGACAGCGGACAAGGAGGCGCTCCTTCCCTGTTTGTGGGTCGAGGTCTAGACGCCGATCTTGGCCGCCACGGCCGCCGTCGAGACCACGTGCCGGTTCAGGCGCAGCTCCCGGGCCGGGATGCCCAGGGCCAGGCCGACCATCTGCGGCAGGTGGATCACTGGCAGGCCGATGCGCTGCTTCTTGATCCCCTCGACTGCCGGCTGCTGGCCGTCCAGGTTCAGGTGGCAGAGGGGACAGGGCGTCACCATGACGTCGGCGCCCTTCTCCTTGGCCTCCAGCAGGTGGTCGCCGGCCATGGACAGGGAGTTGGTGCGGTTCATGGTGACGATGGGGTAGCCGCAGCACTTGCTCTTGCCGTAGAAATCGACCGGCTCCGCGCCCACGGCCTCGATGACCTGCTCCAGATAGGTGTCCCGCTTCTTGCCGTCGATGCCCAGCGTCTCCGAGGGGCGCAGGATATAGCAGCCGTAGAAGGGGGCGGCCCGCAGGCCGGTCAAGGGCCGCTTCACCTTGCTGCGCAGCGCGTCCAGGCCCACGTCCTCCACCAGGACCCACAGGAAGTTCTTGATCTCCAGGTTGCCGCTGTAATGGAGGCCCTCTTCGGCCAGGGTCTCGTTGATGCGGGCCAGGTACTCGGGGTCTTCGCGCGCCCGGCGGTCGGCGGCGCTCATGACGCCCTGGCAGGTGGAGCAGATGTTCATCAGGGGCGCGCCCAGCTTCTCGGCCATGGCGAAGGTGCGGCAGTTCAGGGTGTCGGCCAGCTCCTGGTCCTGCTCGCTGAGGACGCCGAAGCCGGTGCAGGACGCCTCATGGAGCTCCACCAGCTCGATGCCCAGGGTTTCCGCGACTTTGGACATGGAAACGTAGAGCTCGGGGCAGCCGCCCTTGGCGACACAGCCGGGCCAGTAAGCATAGCGCATCAGGTCGCTCCCGTCGTTGTTGGAGGCCTAAAGGCCTCCGCTACTTGATCCTCCTATTGCAGGATAAATCCCGCAGCTTGAAATTGCGAACCGCTCAAGCTGCGGGTTTCAACCCGCAGGGGTGTCCCTCCAGCTAGGCTGCACGAACCATTAGCTCCCCTAGCTCGCCGCCTTCTTACGCTTGCTGACCCTCTTGAAGATGCGCTGGATCTTCTGGACATTCTCCGCCTTATGCGGGAGTACCATCTTGGCGCCTGCCTTGCGGATGAGGGCCAGGCCGGTGGGCATGGCGGGGAGCAGCTCCTTGATGTTGAACATCCCTACGGACTTGGGGTAGAAGGTGAGCTCGTAGTTGCGGCCGCTGGCCTTGATGGTGGACGCAGCCGCCTGAGCGTGGCGGACGCCGGTGTTGTCGGTGATGCCGGCCTCGACCGCCAGCTCGCGCATCTTGAGGATACGGTCCATGGGGGCGACGCCCTTGGGGCAGACCTGTACGCACTCGAAGCAGTGGGTGCAGTCGTAGATGCCGGTGGGCTCGCTGAGCTTCTTCAGCCGCTCCTTCTGCTGGGCGTCGCGGGGGTCGGCCACGAAGCGGTAGGCCTTGGCCAGGGCCGCCGGGGCGATAAAGGTATCCGGGTACGCCTTGCCCCGCTTGAGCTCGGCCTCCAGCACGGTGCAGTCGGAGACGCAGGCGCCGCACATGATGCAGTTCATGACCCCGGTCAGGTGGAGCATATCCTGGTTAGACACGAGGTTCTCGCGCTCGGGCGGCGGGCCTTCGACGCCCAGCCACGGTTCCACCTGGCGGACCTTGTCCCAGAACGGCTGCATGTCCACGACCAGGTCCTTGAGCACGGGCATGTTGCCCGGCGGCTCGATGCTGACCTCCTCCCCCGCAGGGGCCATGGTGACCATCTTAGTCTTGCAGGCCAGCTTGGCGTGGCCGTTGATGCGCATGACGCAGGAGCCGCAGACGGCGCTGCGGCAGGAGCAGCGCAACGCCAGCGAAGCGTCTACGTCCTCGCGGACCTGAATGAGGGCATCGAGAACGGTAGCGTACTCAGGGACGTCCAGGGAGTAGGTCTGCCAGCGAGAGTCCTTGGTCTCGGGATCGTAGCGTTTGACTCTTAGCTTGGCCTGCACCTCGCCTCCCTCTAATACTTGCGTTCGGCCGGCTGCCAGCGCGTGATGGTCACCGGCGAATAGTCGACGCGAGGCCCTTCCGCCGTGTAGTAACAGAGGGAGTGCTTCAGCCAGTTCTCGTCGTCCCGCTGGGGGAAGTCGCGGCGGGAATGGGCGCCGCGGCTCTCCTGACGGTTCAAGGCGCTGATAGCGATGGCCTGGGCCAGGTCCAGCATGTTGCCCAGCTCCAGATGGAACATGAGGTCCGTGTTGAAGACGCGGCCCTTGTCCTGTACCGGCACCCGCTGATAGCGCTCCATCAGTCCGCTGACAGCGGCGACGGCCGCCTCCAGCTCCTCCCGCGTGCGGAAGATGCCCACGTTCCGGTTCATGCTCTCGCCCATCTCCCGGCGGATGCGGCCTATGGAGTCGCCGTTGGCGGGCCGCTGGCAGACCTCTTCGATCCGTTTCTGGTCCGGCCCGACCACGGCCTCCGAGATGCGCTTGTGAGCGGTGCTCTGGGCATAGCGGGCGGCAGCGGCCCCGGCCCGTCGCCCGAACACCACGGTCTCCAGCAGGGAGTTGCCGCCCAGCCGGTTGGCGCCGTGCACGCTGACGCAGGCGCACTCGCCGGCGGCGAACAGCCCGGGCACCTGGGAGGCGCCGTCGATATCGGTCTTGACGCCGCCCATAAAGTAGTGCATGCCGGGCCGGACGGGCACCGGCGCCTGGCAGGCATCGACGTTGGCGATGTCCAGGGCCAGCTCGTAGACCTGGGGCAGCCGCTCCAGGATCTTCTGGCGGCCCAGATGGCGCAGGTCCAGCAGGATAAAGCCATCGACACCGCGCCCCTCCAGGATCTCCGTCTGCTCCGCGCGAGAGATCACATCGCGGGCGGCCAGCTCCATCCGATCGGGGGCGTAGCGCTCCAGGAAGCGTTCGCCGCTGGCGTTCAGCAGGTAGCCGCCCTCGCCGCGGGCCCCCTCGGTCATGAGGACGCCGTTGCGCAGGGTCGTGGGGTGGAACTGGACGAACTCCATGTCCTGAAGCGGGGCGCCGACGCGGTAGGCCAGGGCCATGCCATCGCCCGTGTTGATGAGGCCGTTGGTAGAGGGTTCATACAGCCGGCCCAGGCCGCCGGTGGCCAGGATCACCGCCTTGGCCCCTATTACGTGGAGGCGGCCGTTGGCCGTCTCCAGGGCCACCACGCCGGCGCAGACGCCATCCTCAACGATCAGAGAGGTGACGGACCACTCCTCATAGACACGCACGTCGGCCCGGGTGAGCTGCTCATGGACGACATGGACAAGGGCCTGGCCGGTGATATCGGCCACATAGCAGGCGCGGGAGAAGCCGGCGCCGCCAAAGGGGCGCAGGACGATTCGGCCCTGGGCGTCGCGGTTGAAGGGCACCCCCATCCGCTCCAGCTCGATGACGCACTCCGGGGCCTCGCCGCACAGCACCTCGGCGGCGTCCTGGTCGGCCAGGTAGTCGCTGCCCTTGACGGTATCGAAGGCGTGCTTTACCGGGGAGTCGTCCGCGCCCAAAGCGGCGTTGATCCCGCCCTGGGCGGCTGTGGAGTGGCTGCGAACGGGGTGTACCTTGGAGATAAGGGCGACATCGGCGCCTTCTCGGTGGGCTTCCAGAGCGGCCCGCATACCGGCCAGCCCGGCGCCGACGACCACTACGTCATGTTCGGGCAATACACGCCTCCTCCGTGGCCGCTGCCCATTCTAACAGGAGCCTCATTCCCGTTCAATAGTGAAATCAGGAACTTATGGGCCGCTTCGCCACCCAATCCCTGTACCACAGAACCAGGCAACCAGAGAACCACACGAGCAGGTTCTACGGTTCCCTGGTTCGCGCCTTCAGGCGCCCCTCGGCCCACAGCAGGCCGATGATAGACTTGGCGTCGCGGATCTCGCCCGATTCCACACGACGCAGCGCCTCCTCGAAGGGAAGACGCTCCACCACGATCTCCTCATCGGCGTCGGCCTCGGCCGCGCTCGCGGACAGCTCCCGGGCCAGGAAGACGTGGATGAACTCCGTGCAGTAGCCTGGCGAGACGAAGAACCCGCCCAGGCGCTGCCAGCGTCCGGCGCGGTGGCCGGTCTCCTCCTGGAGCTCGCGTTGAGCGGCGTCCTCCACGCTCTCGCCGGGGTCGACGCCGCCGGCGGGGACTTCCAGCAGCACCTGCCCGGCGGGCAGGCGGTACTGGCGCACCAGAAGGACCCGGCCATCGGATTCCAGGGGGACGATGGCGACCACCTCAGCGTGCTCGACAACTTCCCGCAGGGCGCGGCGGCCGCCGGACATCTCGACGGTGTCCTCGCGGAGGTTCAGGATGCGCCCCTCGTGGATGCGGCGGCTGGCGACGACGCGTTCGTGGGGCGGCGGCTCCTGGCGGCGCACGGACTACTTGGGCGAAAGGTCCTTGAGGTCGAACAGCTCGGGGTGGTCGGAGGCACTGACCACCCGCAGCCAGTCCATGCGTTCGGCCAGCCGGGCGTAGTAGTCCTGGGGCTGGGAGAAGCGCACGAAGCGGGCCACGTAGGGGCTGCGGCACACGGAGACGCTGTCGCCGCTGGCCAGGACTCGGTCGACCTGGCCGTCGATGCTCACTACGGCGTCAGTGTCCGTGCTCACCACCAGATCGATTACAGCCTGGGATGGCAAAACCAAAGGCCGGGCGGCGGCCAGGTGCGGGGCCACCGGCGTGAGCACGAGATCGCGAGACTCCGGGTGGAGGATGGGGCCCCCGGCGGACAGCGAGTAGGCGGTGCTGCCGGTGGCGGAGGCGACGATAACGGCGTCGCAGCGGTAGAGGGCGAGGCGGGAGCCATCGATGGAGACGTCCACGTAAACGGGGCGGCCGGCGGAGACGCGGCCGACCACCACGTCGTTCAGGGCGTGGTAGGTGGCACCCCAGGCGGGCACGCGGGCCTGGAGCATCGTCCGCTCCTCGATGCG
>JACPQO010000078.1 GCA_016190405.1 Chloroflexota bacterium
CGCGCGTACGGAGGCGCCCCGCTGGAGAACGGGGACCTGGTGCTGGCCCACGGCAACGTCTCTTTCTACGAGGCGCGCGGCGACCTGCAGTTGGTGGTCGATTTCGTGCAGCCGGCCGGCGTCGGCGCCCGGGCGGCCGAGATCGAGCGGCTCAAGGAGAAGCTGGAGGCCGAAGGGCTGTTCGACCCGGCGCGCAAGCGGCCGCTGCCCCGCTTCCCGCGCCGCATCGGCGTGGTCACCTCGCCGGCAGGGGCCGCCTTCCACGATATCTGCCACGTCGTCGGGCGGCGCTGGCCGCTGGCCGAGGTGGGGCTGGCCCCCACCGTCGTGCAGGGCCCCGGGGCCGCTGCCGGCATCTGCGAGGCGCTCCGCCAGTTGAACGAGGAGGACGGCGTCGACGTGCTCATCGTCGCCCGCGGCGGCGGCGCCATGGAGGAGCTGTGGCCCTTCAACGAGGAGATCGTGGCCCGCGCCGTCTACGGCAGCCGCGTGCCGGTCGTCACCGGCGTCGGCCACGAGACCGACTACACCATCGCCGACTTCGTGGCCGACGTGCGGGCGCCGACGCCCTCGGCGGCGGCGGAGACCGTCGTCCCTGACCGGGCGGAGGTGTCGCGGCGCGTCGAGGGGATAGCGCTGGCGCTGTTGACCTGGACGTCCGGCAGAGTGAACCAGGGCCGGTCGGAGCTGGAGCGCTCGTCGCACCGGCTGCGGGCGGCGCTGCCCGACCCCTCGCGGGAGACGGAGCGCGTGGCGGCGCTGCTGCGGCACGCCCACAGCGCCGTCGCCCGCACGCTGGAGCAGCGGCTGGAGCGGTTGAGCGGCTTCGGGCTGCAACTGCGGTCGCTGGACCCGCGGGCGACGCTGGCCCGTGGCTACGCCGTCGTCCAACTGCGGGAGGACAAGCAGGCCATCATCAGCGTGCGGCAGGTGAAAGGACGGGACCGGCTGAACGTCCACGTCAAGGACGGCCACTTCCCGGCGGAGGTGTCGCGGCAGTATGGCTTCTAAGAAGACTGTGGGCGAAGGATTCGAGGCGCTGTACCGCCGGCTTGAGGAGACCGTCGCCAGGCTGGAAGAGGGCGGCCTCACACTGGAGGAGTCGCTGGCCCTGTACGAGGAGGGGATGAGGCTGGCCCGCCGCTGCCAGGAGCTGCTGCGAGAAGCGGAACTGCGGGTGACCCGCCTCCAGGAGTCCTTCACCGAGGGGCTGGGGACGCTGCGGGAGGAGCCGGGGGACTACCTGGAGACGGAGGAGGCGGGCGTGTCGGCCCAGGACGAACCACCCATGGAATGAGCCGAGTACGCATGCTGCGGGCCGACCTCCATACTCACACGCACTACTCGAAGGACAGCATCCTGTCGCCCCGGCGGTTCGTGGAGGAGTGCTGGCGCCGGCGGATCAATTGCGTGGCGGTCACGGACCACGACACGATCAGCGGTGCGCTCGCTGTGCGAGGGCTGGCGGACTTCCCGGTCATCGTGGGGGAGGAGATCCGCTCCGCGGCGGGCGAGATCATGGGCCTGTTCCTGACGGAGGAAGTGCCGGGCGGGCTATCGCCCGACGAGACGATCGAGCGGGTAAAGGCGCAGGGCGGCCTGGTAGGGGTGCCGCATCCCTTCGACCGGCTGCGCTCGGCGCTCCGGCACGAGGAGACGGTGCGTTGGCGCGAGAAGATCGACTTCGTGGAGGCGCTCAACGCCCGCATCGTGTTCGCCAGCGACAACGGGAGGGCGCGCCGCTTCGCGGAGGCGAACGGCCTGCCCATATCGGCCGGCAGCGACGCCCACTCGCCCGGGGAAGTGGGTCGCGCTTATGTCGAGATGCGCGAGTTCGACGGCCCGCAGGGGTTCCTGGCGGCCCTGCGCGAGGGCCGGCTGGCCGGGCGGCTGTCCAGTCCCCTGATCCACATGGTGAGCCGTTACGCGGCGCTGCGGCGGAAGCTGGGCTGGAGGCCGGACTAGGCCCCTCCTGAGTTGGTCGAACGATGCTTAGGTTAGGCTGGTTCTCCACGGCCCGCGGGCCCACCTCGCGCAAGCTGCTGGCCGCCGCCCACGATGAGATCGCGGCGGGCCGGCTCCAGGCGGAGATCGGTATCGTCTTCTGCAACCGCGAAGCTAGGGAAGACCCGCAGACGGACCTGTTCCTGGAACAGGTGCGCGGCTACGGCCTGCCCCTGGTCTGCTTCTCGTACACCCGCTACCGGCGCGAGCGCAGCCTGCCGCCGGTGAGAAAGGGCGAACCAATCCCTGAATGGCGACGCGACTACGACCGCCGGGTGATCCGGCTGCTGGAGCCGTACCCTTTCGATCTGGGGGTGCTGGCGGGCTACATGCTCATCGGTAGCGACGTCATGTGCGAGCGCTACGACATGCTGAACCTGCACCCGGCCGCCCCCGGCGGGCCCGCCGGCATATGGCAGGACGTCATCTGGCAGCTCATCGAGGCGCGGGCCGAGCGGTCGGGCGTCATGATGCACCTGGCCATCCCCGAGGTGGACGCCGGGCCGCCTGTCACCTACTGCCTGTACCCCATCCGCGGGCCGGCCTTCGATCACCTGTGGAACGAGATCGAAGGCCGCAACCTGGCCGAGATAGTGGCGGCAGAGGGGGAGGAGAACGCTCTGTTCAAGGAGATCCGCCGCCACGGCGTGGCGCGCGAGCTTCCCCTGGTCGTGGCGACGCTGCGGGCCTTCGCCGACGGCCGCGTGCGTATCGCGGACGGGCAGGTCGTGGATTCGCAGGGTCGCGCCATCGAGGGCTACGACCTGTCGGAAGAGGTGGAGCAGGTCGTGGCCTCCACGCTGGACTGAGGGCCACGTAGGGGCGACCCTCGCGGTCGCCCGTTGGATTCGCTTGCTGCTATCGCTGCGCTATAATAGCTGACGCCAATCGCGCTGCTATCCGGGAGGACCACGATGCGATGCACTTTCTGCGGGGCTTACGGCTCGCTGGATGACACCAACTGCCGCCGCTGCGGCAGGGCCATGCGCCCGGACGGGCGCCCGTCTGGGCGAAACTCGCGCCTCCCGGTAAAACGGAGCGCGGCGCCGCCTGTCCTGTGGCGCCAGGCAGCGCCCGTCGTGGCCCAGGGCGCCGCGCTCGTCGCCGCCGGCGTCATCGGCGAGTGGCTGGTGCGCTCGCTGGCCAGGAGCGCCTTCCGGCTGCCGCTGTCGCTGCTGGGCACGCCCCAGCGCTCCCAGAGCAAGGCTCTGGCCCGGAAGCGGGAGCCGTCGCTCCCTGAGGGGGTCATCGCCATCAGCGAGACGGTGGTCATGCGCAGGGTGATCCTCAAGCGCTAAGGACGGTTAACATGGCCAGCGTCGTCCTGGTCGAAGGGACGCCGGTGGCCAAGCGGGGGCGGATTCCGGGCATCACGCCCAACCCGCGGCTCAAGCGGCTGCTTTGAGCCCCTCCTTCACGCTTTCTTGACATTTTTCACGACGCGGATAGAATGACTGTAACTACGGGCCGCCGATCCGTTGGGGATCGCCCTCTTGAACAGACCCTGGCTCCTCGCCGCCGGGCTGGTCGCCGCCCTTGTGTTGGTCGGCTCCCGCGAAGCCGCCAGCGACGAGCTGCTGTCCAACGGCGGCTTCGAGGACGGCACAGCGGGGTGGAATTGCCTGCCGGATAGCGACTGCCTTGCGATAGTCCACTCTAGTGAGCGCGGCGGCAACATAGCCGTCTTCAGCACCCTGAGCAACCCGTCGCCGCAGCAGGTCTACCATGATGCTGTTCTCGTGCAGGGCGGCTCCGACTATACCTTCTCGGGCTTCATCGCTGCTCAGGTTCCGGTGGCAGTAGCCGACTTGAGGCTGCGCATCAGTTGTTACGCCAGCGACGACGCCACAGGCGACGACCTCTGCCGGGAGGACCAGCCGGCTTCAGTGATCGCCGCCGACTTCACCCTCGTCAGCACCCACCCACCCCCGCGCCACATGCCCTCGCAGGCTCGTTCCGTCCGCCTGAGGATTATCGTCACGCCGACCGGCGGCAGTCCGGCAATAGTCTACCTCGACGACTTCTCGTTCACGGGGCCGGCTCCCGCGACCCCTACGCCTACGGCCACCGGGACGCCGACCGCTACCCCGACGCCCACGTCGACACCCACTCCCACGCCGACGCCGATCCCTACGCCCAGGAGGACGCGTACGCCAACACGGACGCCGACGCCCACGCCCACGCCGTCCCCTTCGCCCTCGCCGACTCCAACGCTCCCCCCCACGCCGACGCTGACGCTGACGCCCACCGCGACGCCCACACCCACGCCCACACCGACGCCCACGCCCACACCTACCCCCACGCCCTCCCCGACTCCGGTACCGACACCAACCCCATCCATTAGCGGGGCACAGATATATAC
>JACPQO010000082.1 GCA_016190405.1 Chloroflexota bacterium
CATCATCGCCGACACCAAGTTCGAGTTCGCCTGGCTCCAAGACGAGATCATCCTCATCGACGAGTGCCTCACCCCCGACTCCAGCCGCTTCTGGCCCGCCGACCAGTACAAGCGCGGCGGCCCCCAGCCCTCCTTCGACAAGCAGTTCGTCCGCGACTACCTGAACCAGATCGGCTGGGACCGCGAGCCGCCGGCGCCGGAGCTGCCGCCGGACATCGTAGAGAAGACGGCGGAGAAGTATCGCGAGGCGTTCCGCCGCCTCACCGGCCGCGAGCTGGTGCGGCCGGAGACAGTCTGATGCCCGCCCCCAGCAGCGAAGTCGAGGAGTTCCTGCGCCAGCCCAACGTGGCTGCCCTGGCCACCGTGCGCCCCGACGGCCGGCCCCACGTCACCCCCGTCTGGTACGACTTCGACGGCAGCGAGTTCACCGTCAGCACGATGCGCAGCACGCAGAAGCTCCAGAACGTGGCCCGCAAGGGGTTCGCCGCCCTCTGCGTCTACACCCAGGAGCTCCCCTACCGCCTGGTCATCGTCCAGGGGACCGCCCGCGTGGGCAGCCCCCTGGACAACGTCTGGCGCGAGCGGGTCGCCAGTCGCTATTTGGGCGTGACCGCGGGTCGCCGTTACGTGCAGGACACCGCCGACTGGGACATGATGGCCATCCACATCCGGCCCATCAAGTGGACCACCGAGGGCTTTTCCGACTAGAAGGAATGCGCATTGTTCGCCATGCGTTGGTCTGAAGTGGCGGCGGCGTTGCGGAAGGCGCGACGTAGCACGACAAGATGCGGCTACCCCACCCCAGATTCCTTCGCGAAGATGTGCGGTGCGGACAAGAGCATCGTCGGCGCTCAGAATGACAGAAGGAGCGGCAGGTGACCCAAGCCGCAGACCCCATACAGCAGGCGCTTTCCTACATGCGCCATCAGGCGTCGAAGGGGCTGGACAGCCTGGCCGCCCTCATGGAGCGCTCCGCGGAGGACTGGCAGCGCTGCCTCCAGGGGATGACCGAGGCGCAGGCGGGCTTCCAGCCGCCGCCCACAGGCAACTCCTCGGCTTCGCCGGCCGGGGGCGAGGGACCCAAGTGGTGCGCCAAGGAGGTGATCGGCCACTTCCTGGCCAGCGAACGGAGCCTCAACCGGCAGGTGGCGGGGCTGGCCGGTGTGGAGCCGCCCTCCGGGCCGGCGCCGGCCGTTCGCGCCATGGGCGTGCAGTCCACCGAGGACGAGGGGCTTCCGCTGGCCGACCTTAGGCAGAAGCTAATGGCCTTCTTCCAAGAGACCGGGGCCCTGATCGCGTCCCTGGAGAGGGGCGCCAACCTGGACCAGACCTTCCCCCACCCGGTGTTCGGGCAGCTCAACCCCAAAGAATGGATGGCTTTTCACCGGGTGCACGCCATGGACCACATCCAGCAGATCGAGAACGTGAAGGCCGCGCCGGGCTACCCGGCCTGTTGAGCCCATGTTCCTGGCCCGCGTCTACGTCACCCTGAAGCCCACGGTCAACGACCCGCAGGGGCTGACGATCAAGGGCGCCCTCCACTCTCTGGGCTTCGCCGACGTGGCTTCGGTCCGCGCCGGCAAGTACATGGAGATCCGGCTGAACGCCGCTAAGCGCAAGCAGGCGGAAGCGCAGGTCAAGGAGATGTGCCGCAAGCTGCTGGCCAATCCGGTCATCGAGGACTTCCGCTTCGAGCTGGAGGAGGCGGGCTAGCTCCCGCTCAAGCCAGCAAACCAGCAAACCAACCAACCACTGGCTGTACGGGGTTCCCTGGTTTGTGGGTTCTCTGGTTTGCTGGTTCCCGGGGATTCGGGGCCAGGGCGGGGGCTACAGCACGTCCTTCGTGCTCGGGATCTCCCCCGCGATCCGCTCGTCGATGCGAACGGCATCGCGTAGAGCCCGGGCCAGCGCCTTGAAGGCTGCCTCGGCGCGGTGGTGGTCGTTGGCCCCGGCCAGCAACCGAACGTGCAGGTTGAGCCGGCCCTCCTGGGCGAAGGCGCCCAGCAGGTGCTCGATGTTCTCCGTGGGCAGCTCGCCCAGCACCTCGCGGTCGAAGCTGGCCTCGATGCCGGCGTAGGGGCGGCCGCCCAGGTCGACGGCCACCAGGGCCAGCGCCTCGTCCAGGGGGACGACGGCGTGGCCGAACCGCGAGATGCCCCGCCGCTCGCCCAGCGCCTGGTCGAACGCCTGCCCCAGCACGAGCCCCACATCCTCCACCAGGTGGTGCGGGTCGCGTTCGATGTCTCCGCTCGCCTCTATCGTTATGTCGAACAAGCCGTGCCGCGCCACCTGCTCCAGCAGGTGGTCCAGCATGCCGATGCCGGTGGAAACCTCGTGGCGGCCGCTGCCGTCCAGCTCCAGCTCGACGGAGACCCGCGTCTCCCGCGTCTCCCGCTTGACCGAGGCACGTCTACTTGCCAACGCCCGCTCCAATCTCTTCCAGCGCCTCCAGCAGGCGGCCTGTGTGCTCCGGCCTGCCCACGCTGATGCGCAGGCAGTTGCGGACCCCGGGCGCGTCGAAGTAGCGTACCAGGATGCCCTGCTGGCGCAGGCGGTCGCGTACCTCCCGGGCCAGGCGCCCGCGGACCTCGCAGAGCAGGAAGTTCGCCTGCGAGGGGTAAGGCCGCAGCCAGGAGAAGCCGGCCAAGCGCTGCCGCAGCCGCTCCCGCTCGGAGACGATGGCCTCGACGTGCTCACGCAGCGTGGCAGGATCCTCCAGAGATGCGAGGACGGCCACCTCGGCCGCGACGTTCAAGTTGTACGGCATCTTGATCTTGCGCATGGCCTGGGCCAGCGGCTCGGGGAAGACCCCGTAGCCCACCCGCAGCCCGGCCAGACCTGCCCACTTACTGAACGTCCGAACGACGCCGAGGTTATTCCGCCCCTTCACCATGTGGACGAAACTCTCCCCGGCGAACTCGGCGTAGGCCTCGTCCACCAGCACCATGGCGCGCTGGCGCAGCAGCCGCTCCAGGTGCTCCCCGGGCAGGGCGTTACCCGTCGGGTTGTTGGGCGAGGCCAGGAACACCAGCTTGGCGCCGTCGCTCAGGGCCACCTCCATGGCCGGCAGGTCCAGGCCGAAGTCCTCGCGCCGGGGCGCCTCCACCAGCCGGGCCGAGTGGACACGGCTCAGGAACTCGTACATGCCGAAGGTGGGCGGCGCGTTCAGGACGACATCGCCCGGCGACAGCAAGAGCCGGGCCACCAGGTCCAGCAGCTCGTCCGAGCCGCTGCCCAGAACGATCTGCTCCGGGTCCACGCCAACGTACCCAGCGACGGCCTCCCGGATGCGCCGCTGCTCGGGGTCCGGGTAGATGTGGTAGTAGGGGAACCGCGACAACGCCTCCGCCACCCTGGGCGAAGGGCCGTACGGATTTTCGTTGCCGTCCAGCTTGACGACCCGATCCTCGGCGATTCCCAACCGGCGCGCCACCACGTCCACGGGCTCGATGGGCTCATAGCCGGGCATGGCCAGGAGGTCGGCGCGGGCCAGCGCCAGGGCCTCTTGCTGTCGCTGCGCTCTGTCCTTCAGGGCTGCCTCCCCAGGCGGCGTTCCACGGCGGCGGCGTGTCCGGTCAGCCCCTCGGCGCGGGCGATGGCCGCTGCCGGAGGGCCGGCCTTCGCGGTCGCACCGTCGTCCAGAGCAACCACGCTGGTGACCTTCAAGAAGTCGTGGACGCCCAACGGTGAGCCGTAGGCGGCGCTGCCGCCGGTGGGCATCACGTGGCTCGGGCCCGCAGTGTAGTCGCCGATGGACTCCACGGAGGCGGCTCCGACGAACACGCAGCCCGCGTTGCGCACGCGTTCCAGTAGCCGTTCGGCGTCCGTCACGTGCAGGCAGAGGTGCTCCGGCGCGAACTCGCTGGCCAGTTCGACAGCTTCCTCCAGCGAGGCGACCACGGCGATGCCGCCGCGGGCCTCCAGGCTGGCCCGGGCCACCGACGCCCGCTCCAGGGCGTCCAGCTGCGCCCGTATCTGGCCGCCGACGGCATCCGCCAGTTCTTCGGAGGTGGTGAGCAAAGCAGCGACGGCCAGCTCGTCGTGCTCGGCCCCGGCCAGGAGGTCGGCCGCCACCAGCGACGGGTCGGCGTCCCCATCGGCTATCACCAGCGTCTCGGAAGGGCCGAACAGGCCATCGATCCCCACCTCGCCGTAGAGCTTCCTCTTGGCCAGGGTGACGAAGATGTTGCCGGGGCCGCACACCTTGTCGACCCTGGGGACCGTCTCCGTGCCGTAGGCCATGGCCGCGATGCCCTGGACGCCGCCGGCCCGGAACACGCGGGCCACGCCGGCGATCTCGGCGGCGACGAGCTTGAGGGGGGAGACGCTGGCGTCCTCCAGGGCGGGCGTCGTCATCACGATTTCAGTCACGCCGGCCACCTGCGCCGGTATCGCGGTCATGAGCACCGTCGATGGGTAGACCACCCTGGTCCCGGGCACGTAGATGCCCACCCGCTCCAGCGGCCGGACGAGCTGACCGATGCCGTCCTCTCGAAAGCTGCGCAGGGAGTGGCTGAGCTGGCGCTGGTGGAAGGCGCGGATGCGGTCCGCCGCCTGCTCGAGGGCGGCCACCAGCGGTGGGTCTACCTGCGGGCGAGCCGCCTGGATCTCCTCCGGCGAGACCTCCAGGGAGATGCTGGACAGAGTGCCGTGGACGCCGTCCACGTCCTCGTTGTAGCGCAGGACGGCGGCGTCGCCTTCCTCCTTAACGTCGCGCAGGATGCGCTCCACCACGGCCTCGACATCCAGCTCGGCGCCGAAGACGCGGCGTATCTCCTCGCGGACGGATGCCGGCAGCTCACGGGCCTCCAGCGCGACCCGCCGCAGCACCGTGTCTCGGGCCTCGGCGGCCCCACGGGCTAGGCGCACTCCAGGTACCCCTTCACCGCCTCCAGGCTCCTGTTGAGCGACTCCTCAGCGAAGGCCTGGACGCGTTCCTCGGTCAGATAGCGCAGCGTCTCATCGACCAGGTCGGGCAGCGAGCGGACGAACTCCTGGAACGCCTCCGGAGATTCGATGCCGGCCTCCCGCAGGTGCCGTCCCGCCACGTAGCGAAAGCGGTCCCAGTCCGGCGGGTGGTTCACCACGTCGATCATCACTTCCTGCCAGCGGCGCAGAGTGTCGCCGTCGATGAAGTCGATCTCCAGGGCCAGATCACAATGGGCCACTGCGTCCAGGACGTGGGCCATGAGCTGGCGCTGGGAGCGCTTCTCGCGGTCCATGGAGAACTGCATGGCCCGGTCCATGATGTTGGCCCTCAGGTTCCCGCCCAGGGGCGACCGCTCGCCGAAGAAGGGGCGGTAGATGGCGGTGATCCAGGTCTCGTCCATGACCAGGTGGGTCAGATAGCCCGCCACGAAGGCAGCCGTCGGCCCGCTCAGAGCGGCGGGCTGGGCCAGGCGGGGGAAAGCCTCGAAGAGGCTCGCCACACCGCTCTGCTCCTCGAAGCTGCCCAGGTTGAAGAAATGCGTCCGCTCTCTCTCCCAACGGGTGATGACGCGGATGTCGGGGGCCGTGGAGCCCAGGTAGAGGCTCCCCCGCGCTGCGTCGAGGACGCGGTGGCGGAGGCGGTCGGCCACGTCTTTGGCAACGACGGTGTGTAGACCGAGAGGAGGCATTTTGCACGCTGACCCTGGGCCAATTGTATCAGACCGTTTCCGCGGTCTGGACTGAACGCCGCAGCGCCGCCACCACCTCATCGAACACCCGCCTGCGCCGGCCGTGCCGGGCGACGTCTTTGCGGGCGATGACGCAGGTGGTGGAGCGGAACAGCAGGTCGATGGCCTTCAGCCGGTTCTCGACCAGGGTCTTGCCCGTCTCTGTCCCTTCGATCAGGAGGTCGGCGTCCTCCGGCACGAACCCCTCGGAGGCGCCCGCGATGGGGATCACCCGATAGCGCCAGAAATGGCGGCTACGGGCGTAGTAGTCGGCCACGTCGGGGAGCTCGGCGGCCACCCTGAGCAGCGCCTTGTTCTCGGAGCGCCAGCCGTCGAGGGCCTCAGCGATGCTGTTGGCGGGAAGCTCCTCACTGACCACCGCCGACAGGTTGAACTGCCCCCGTCTCAGGTCCGCGATCTCGGCCACGGGGCTGGACGGGAAGCGGTACAGGTGGTTCATGAGGCAATCGCGGCCGGTGACGGCGAGGTCCATCTCCCCGGTGGCCACCAGCTGCGGCATGTCGTGCGGCCGGATGACTTTCACCTCCAGGCCAGCGAGCGAGCTGGCGGGGCGGCGCACACAGCGCGACTCGTCGTAGCCGTCGAGGGCCAGACCGGCCGCGCGCAGGGCGGCCACCGCGTTGGGCTGCTGGTGGCCGTCAGGCAGCGCGAGGCGGACGCCAGAACGCTCCGGCGCCGGCGCGGCCCGGCGCCCGCCGGCAGGCAGCGGGGCGGGCAGGCGCAGGCCACCGGCGCGGCCGGCGGCGGAGGCGCCGTCCATCAGCGGCCCCAGGAC
>JACPQO010000079.1 GCA_016190405.1 Chloroflexota bacterium
CCACTTGATGGCGTCCCACTTGATGGCGTCCCACTTGATAGCGTCCCACTTGATGGCGTCCCACTTGATGGCAGACCAGTCAAGGCTGTCGACGCTGCCGCCCCGGACGTTGGCGGCGGCCAGGTCGAGGCCGATCTCGGCGGCCAGGCCCTTGGAGTTGGGCGAGCCCATGACGAAGGCCACGACGCCGGCGGGCACCGGCGCGGCGCGCAGGAGGATGAGGCTGGGGACGAGGCCGGCGTCGGAGTTGCAGGAGGGCGTCGCCTGGGCAACGGCGGCGCCGGCGTCGGCGGCGCGGAAGCTGCCGTCGCTGAGGGAACGGGACCGGGCCATGAGGGTGCACTTGACCTGGCCGGGAGTCCAATCGTTATGGCGCTCCAGGACCAGGGCGGCGGCGCCGGACATGGCGCCGGCGGCCATGGAGGTGCCGCTCAGGCTGAAGTAGTCCTTGTCTACGATGTGATCGGGGTGCTCTTTGTAGAAGATGCTGTTGGTGTCGATGACGGAGACGATGCCGCGGCCCGGCGTGTGCAGCTCGGGCTTGCGGAAGCCGTTCTGAGTTGTGCCACGGCTGGACCAGTCGGTGACGAAGTCGTCGCCGAAGTCGGCGGTGTCAGCGTCGTCGATGGCGCCCACGGTCATGAGGAAGGGGTCGTTGCCCGGGCAGTAGCTGACAGCGTCGGGGGCGTCGCCCAGGTTGCCGGCGGCGGCCACGACGAACAGGCCGTTGAGCCACAGGAACTCGGCGGCGGCGCACAGGGGGTCTACGAGGTAGCTCAGGGCCACCGAAGAGCTCAAGGAGAGGTTGACAACCCTGACGTTGAATGTGTGCCTGTTGTAGTAAACCCATTCCAGGCCGGCGATGACGTCGGACAGGGTGGCGTTGCCCTCCTCATCGGCGATCTTGACGTTGATCAGGTTGGCCCGAGGGGCCACGCCGATGTACTTGCCGTCCAGGAGGCTGCCGTCGCCGGCCACGGTGCCGGCGATGTGGGTGCCGTGGCCGAGGCCATCGGTGACGTTGCTGGTGAGGGGGTTGACCACCACCTCGGCGACGACACGGGAGTTCCCGGAGTCGTCGTCCTTGAAGTCCTCGTGGCCGCTGGGGGAGATGCCGGTGTCCACCACGGCGACGCCGATACCGTCGCCGGTGATGCCCATGGCCCAGGCGTCGTCGGCGTTCAATGAGAAGGGGTAGGTGGTAGCCAGGTTAGAGATGTCGACGGCGCCGGTGGAGACGACGGGGGCATCGAGGCTGACCAAGGCCACGCCGGGGTGCGCGGCGAGGCTGGCGACGAAGGCGGGAGGAACATCGGCCTCGATGACGGGGATGATGGTGAACTGGCGGCGGACGCTGCCGCCGGCGGACTGGATGAAGCCGGCGACGGCGCCGGCGTCATCGCTGGTCTGGACGAGGACGGGCACGTCCTGGCCGGGGTTGGCCGTGGCCCAGGAGTAGACGGCGCCGTGGACGTTATCGGGGGCGGAATAGCCCCTTCCGCCCAGGGCGACCAGGGCGACCAGGGCCGCCGCCAGGGCGACGGCCGGCCACCGCGGCCACCTCTTATGCTTTGCCTGATCGGGTCTAGCAGCACCCATAGCTATCCTCCGATGCGTTGGCCAGGATTGGCCCTTCGACAGGGCTCAGGACAGGCCGTTGCGATTTGTCTGATGGGCAAGACGGTGCCGTTACGTAGAGTGCGCTACTGAGGAAAGGGAAAGAAGCGGTAAATACGCGGTTTATGTTGAGTGAATCGCCCGGGACGGGGGTCAGAAGGAAAAAGGCAGGCGACAGGGCGGGGGTCTTTGTCTGCGCTATCGTTTTCGGCATGGCCAGCCTCCTGCCTAGGGCCTTAAACGTTTGGCCCCGTTCCCTCCCCTATGGGCTGGCCACTGGATAGCGGCTTCAGTACTTGTACTCTAGAACCAGACTACGGTTGTCGGCTGGAGCGGTCAAGGGGGTTTGCGGCCCGCGGGGGCGTTTTCACCGAGAGTTCACCCGCCGCCCGTTCGGTCGGCCATGCGGGCAGGGCCACCGACGCCAGGGGCCACAGGGGGTGGGAGACGGCTGCTGACCGGCAGACACTGGCCAGAAGACCGATTGTTCAAACTCCCATACGGATATGCTTGACAAATGAATTAGTTCCGTTATACTTAGCGCATCGAAAATCGAGGGCAACGCCCTGGTCAGGAGGGTTCTGCGCCAGGCGTGCCGCGACGTGGGCGGGGTGCGGCGGATGCCCTGCATATCGGTTGCTCCGGCCTGCATAGGCCTCGATCCGGCCGATGTGCGGTTGCTGACGAACGCTCCCTGTTCGCGCCGGCAGCCAAAGAAGGAGCGTCGTCATGCGGGCCAGACTAGCGCTCACAGCCGGCCTTATTCTAGCGGCGGCAGGGGTCCTCAGCCTCTTTCTTGTCCTCAGGCTCGACGGTGACGGGCCGGCGCCCGTCGCCGCCGCCGACCAGTCGATCGGTCTGCGGCCGGCCAGCGGCGATGCCCTGCCCGCTTCCGAGACGCCAGACCGGAGAGTGGCCCAGCCGGCGGCGGCGATCTTGTCGATCGCCGCCGGCAACGACTACAACGAGACCGAGCCCGGTACGTACATCATGCCGCCGCCGATACCGGCCGACTTTTTCGAACCGGGGGCGGAGCCATTCGCCGGGCAGATCCAGTTGGGGGGCTCTCCGCTGGACCCGGCGAACCTGGGCAGCACGGACACGATCATCGAACGGCAAGGCGCGCTGAGCCTGCCGGCGGTGCCCAGCATGGACACGGTCCCCATCGAGATCGTGGCGCTGTCACTGAGGAGTGTGGCGCCGATCACCGTCACGTACTGCTGCGGCGACCCACCAAGCTTCTGGGACGTCCAGGTCGACCTCTCGCAGATCGCGCCGCCGCCGGGCCAGATGACGGTGACCAAGAGCCACCCCAACGGCGGCACGTTCGATGCCTTCCTGCCCGTGCAGCCGCGCTTCACCTTCACCAAGGTGGGCGACCCGGGCCAGGTAAGGGTACTGGACACTGGGTTGGAGGGACAGCCGCCGACCCACTTCCAGTGGCAGAACGCTCCCTGGACCGGCTACTGCCCCCCGGACGCCATGGGCGGCACAGGCGGCGGAAACTTCTGCCCGGGCTCGCACTCGGTGGGGCAGGCGCCGTCCGTGGGGCAGGCGCCGGGCAATTCCTGGGGCATCAAGGGCGGCGTCAAGCCGTGCGACACGACGATCGACGCCGACTGCGACGGGCTGCCCAACGCCGTCGACAACTGCCCAACGGTGAAAAACCAGAGCCAGCAGGACACGGACCTGGACGGCCAGGGCGACGCCTGCGACACCGACGACGATAACGACGGCATCAGCGACGCCGCCGACAACTGCCCGCACGTCCAGAATGTGAGCCAGTCCGACTACGACGGCGACGGCAAGGGAGACCTCTGCGACCGTGACGACGATAACGACGGCTACGGCGACGACGTGGAGTTCCAGGCGGGGTCGGACACCAAGGACGCCAGCAAGACGCCGGAGCACACCAGCGTGCCCGGCACCTGCAACGACGGCAAGGACAACGACAAGGACGGCCAGACCGACAGCAAGGACCAGGGCTGCAGCCCGCTCATCTGTCCCGTCATCTACGGCGCCAACAACAGCAGTACCCGCACCTGCTACTACTGGACAGGCAGCATCAAGCTCATCCAGCGGAAGGAGTCGCCGATATTCGGGGCGGAGACGGTGCCGCTTTCCGGTCCGGTCATCGTCGGTACAGCGGAGAACCCGCCAGGATCCGGCGTCTACGACACGGAGATCCTGGCGATGGAGCTGACCGGGAACAGCTCCCTGCTGGGCGGCACCTTCAGTGTGACCAACGTGACGCCGGGCGCCGGCCAGTGGAACGTCGACAGCTTCTTCGACATCGAGTACCGCATCGAGAGGTGGTGCTGCGGAGGGGGCGACCCGGACTTCGACCAACTGCGCCTGCCGCCGGGCGACCCGGACTTCGACCTGTTGCGCATCAGCTCGCCGGCCAGCCAGTTCCCCGCCTACGGCCAGACCTACCGGCCGCCGCTGGCTGAGCTGGGCAGCGAGAAGGGGCCAATGCCGCTGGTGGGCCAGAGCGGCGAGTACTCCACCTTCGACGTCTTCTTCGACATCTCGGTTGACGGGCTGACCGTGGACCCGCCGCAGGAGCTGTGCAACGGGCTGGATGACGACGGCGACGGCATCATCGACAACGGCTTCCCGGACACGGACGGCGACGGCCAGGCCGACTGCGTCGACCCCGACGACGACAACGACACGGTGCCGGACCCGATGGACAACTGCAAGAAGGTGTTCAACCCGGACCAGACGGACAGCGACGGCGACGGCAATGGGGACGCCTGTGATCCAACACCGCTGGCCTTCGGTGAGGACGTGGACGGCGACGGCTGGACCAACACGCTGGAGCAGGTCATCACCTCCAACCCCAACGACCCGGCCAGCACGCCGGAGACCCACGCCGTGCCGGCCACCTGCGCCGACCTCCAGGACAACGACGCCGACGGGCTCATCGACCGCGACGACCCGGGCTGCCTGCCGCCGGAGCCGGCGCAGGTGTGCGGCCCGCCGCTGCCGTTGGTGCCGGACAGCTTCTTCGACGTCTTCATGTCCACGGCCAACCTGCAGCTGCAAATCCAGGGCTTCCCGCCCGAGCAGATCGTGCTGCGCGGCCCGACGGTGGTGCGGCGCGACCCGATCCCGCCCCTGCCGTGGCCGCAAGACACCATCCCCATCGAGATCGTGGCGATGGAGCTGACCGGGGTCAGCCCGCTGATCGGCCCCATCAAGCTGACGGAGAGCCCGTCCTTGCACTCCACGGGGCAGGCGGACCGCAACACGGGCAACACCGCGTTCCAGGTCCAGGTGGAGGTCTACACCCAGGCGCCGCCGCCGCAGCGCCGGCTGCTGAGCGCGCAGCCCTTCGAGTTGGAGACGGTCATCAACTGGTGCCTGCCGCCGTACAACACGCCCTTCCTCGCCACCAACGTTCCGGTGCCCCTGTACGACAGCAACGGCACGCCCATCGGCGAGGTGCAGTACGTGGAGCACACGCCGGACCCGCCGCAGGACGTGGACATCGACATCCTGCCGCCGGGGCTCCCCGACGTGATCGTCAAGGTGTCCAACACGATACAGATCGTCCGCAACTTCACGGTGAGCAACAAGGTCGTGAAGGAGGACGTCAACGTCACCCTGACGACGCAGGTGCCGGCGGGCTGCTCGGACGCCTGGGCCAGCGAGCCGATCCCGGTGCCGCCCTCGACGGTAGCGCCGACCGACGTGGTCGCCAACCCGCCCATCGGCGTGCCCCTGGTAGGCCCCGGCACCCTGACCATGACCTTCACCCTGCCCCAGATGCCGGTGACGGCGGGCGACCCCTACCAGGTGCGGTACTTCTTCCACTGCACGGAGCCCAGCCTGCACGTCCTGGTCCAGTGCGGCGAGGCGCACTCCCTCCTCAACCCGGAGCGGGAGATCAACCCGGCCGACAACACGGACTGCGAGACGGTGGCCATCCCCATCTTCGTGGACACGGACGTCAAGATCCTCAGCGACACGCTATCGACCACCTCCTTCAGCGCGCCGGTGAGCTCGCCGGCGCACGTGACGGAGACGAAGGTGGTCCACAACAACGGGCCCTACGGGCCGGTGGCCGCGGGGGTGATCATGACCCGCACGGCGCCGCCCGGCTGCGAGGTGAGCCCGGCCCAAGAGACGTTCCAGTTGACTCTGGAGGCGAGCGTCTCGCAGACCATCAACAGGGCCTTTACCATCCACTGCTTCGAGAACAGCTTCCACGTCATCGAGGTGTGCGACGAGATCGTGATCAAGGACCCGCACATCCTGGACAGTAACCCGGCCAACAACAAGAACTGCCAGAACGTTACAGTGGCGGCGACCGCCAACGCGGACATCAAGCTGCTGGAGTTCAGCGCCCAGAACCCGCCGGCGACGGCAACCGTCAGCGAGACGGTGCCCATCACGGTGCGCAAGGTGCTGCATAACAACGGGCCGGCCCAGGGCGAGCAGGGATACCTGGTCAACGTCGTGGTCGCGCCCAGCATCAGCGGGCCAGCCGACTGTACGGTGAGCGCTCCGGGCGCCAGCAGCGTGCCGCTGCCGGTCAGCGTCTCGGTGACCCTGCTGGAGCAGTTCAGCATCCACTGCACGGACCCCAGCTACCACACGTTTACGATCTGCGACGAATTGCAGCCGGACCCCCACATCGTTGACCCAACGCCCATAGGCATCGTGTGTATCGACGTTACCATCGGGTTCACGACCACGGCCGACATCAAGATCCTCAGCGACACGCTATCGGCCAACAACTTCGACCTGCCGGTGAGCAACGTGGCCCAGGTGACGGAGACCAAGACCATCCACAACAACGGCCCCGCCCCGGTGGACGCCACCGTGACGATGACGCGCTTCCCGCCGCCGGACTGCGACATCTCGCCGGCAACGGAATCGCTCCAGGTGCCGCTGCCGGTGAGCGTGCCGGTGACCGTGTCCAGGGTGTTCACGGTCCACTGCACGCAGCCCAGCTTCCACACGTTCGAAGTCTGCGACCAGGTCACCAGCAAGGACCCGCACGTCCTGGGCAGCGCGGGCAGTTGCCAGACGCTGACCGTAAGAGCCCTGGCGGAGGCGGACGTGAAAGACGGCAACTGCGCGCTGGTCAACCCTCCGGCCAAGATCGAGGTCAGCCAGAGCGTCAAAGTGACCGTGCGCTGCGTCCTGCACAACAACGGGCCCTACGGGACGGTGAACGTGGGGCTGGCCATGGGCGACGTGGCGCCGGCGGGCTGCAGCGCGGCCGGGGTGGGCCCGCCCAACCCGGGCCCGCTGCCGGTCAGCGCGGATGTCGTGGTGCAGCAGCAGTGGACGATCCACTGCACGCAGCCCAGCTTCCACGACTTCACGTTCAGCAAGGACGTGACCATCGGCGACGAGCACGTGACCGACCCCAACCCGGGCAACAACTCCAGCAGCTTCACGCAGACCATCAAGGTGGTCGCCAAGGCGGACCTGAAGCTGGCCATCGTGCCGCTCATCGTTCCGGCCCAGATGCAGGTGGGCATCATGTCGATCGTGCGGATCGATGACACGACCCACAACAACGGCCCCTACGGGCCGGTGGCCGCGGACGACTCGTACTTCCTGTTCGCGCCGGCGGGCTGCACCATCACCCCCGCCTTTCCCATTCCGGCGCCGCAGTACAGCGCGCCGGTCAGCGTCACCGTGAGTGTAACCGAGGACTACACCATCCAGTGCTCGCAGCCCAGCTACCATTCGTTCCTGATCTGTAAGTCAGCGGCGGCCAAGGACCCGCACATAGAAGACCCGACGCCGGCGAACAACGGCGACTGCCTACCGTTCACGGTGAAGGTGAACCCGCACACGCCTCCGGAGCCGCAGAGGGGCGAGTTACAGACGTTCTCGCTGGAACGGGGCAGCCCCTCGACGCCGGGAGGGAACCCCGGCGGGCCGTATCACCCGGCGGACGTCCTGGAGATCATCCCGGCCAGCATCCCCGCCGTGGCCATCCCCTGCCCCAACCTGGGGCTGACGGCGGCCGGCTGCATGCCGGGCGGCGACGACCTGATCTCGCTCTCCTACGGGCACGACTTCGACGCGGCCTTCCCGGTGCCGGGGGACATCGAGTTCTCGGTGGGCCTCAGCGTGGGGACCCAGGGGCTGCCGGGGACGGCGGTCCGCAATGAGACGGCGCCGGTCTGCGCGGTATCGCAGGCGCACGGCGACGGTTTCGCCACTGTATTGACCTCGCCCGGCATGAACAGCCAGACCTACGACGAGAACGGCCTTGTGGAGTGCGTGGCGGCCAACACAGGCAGCCCGGTGGGCATCCTGGCCCCGGCGCCGCCCACCCACAACGGCGACAACCTGGACGCCTGGGAGCGCGGCTCTCTGATCGTTGACACGAACCTGGACGGCGTCCCCGACGCGCCCGTTTACTTCACGCTGGACCCGGCTTCGCCCAGCCTGGCCAGCATCGTCGGGGCTGACTCCGCTTCTATTCTTAAGACGGTCGGCGCCGCCATGCCTACCATCTACGCCACCAGCGCCCAGCTCGGCCTGCTGAAGACCGACGTGATCGACGCCCTCTGCCTGAGGGACGATGGTAACGCGGCCCTGAACCCCGGCGACGTTATCCTGTTCAGCCTGCGCTCGGGTTCGCCCACCCTCAGCGGTTCCAACGGCAACTACCCGGGCGGCGCCAAACCGGGCGACCTGATCGCCCCCGGCGGCGTCGTCATCCCGGGCGGAACCCTGGGACTGGAGACCGCGGCCGGCGTGATGCCGGACGAGAACGACGCCGCCAAGTGCGACGCCCTGCCGGCGTCCGACGCGGACGGCGACGGCGTCGCCGACCTCAGCGATAACTGCCCGACTGTGGGCAACGGCGCCCAGACCAACACCGACCGGGCGCTGTTCCTGGCCGGCGCCATGAAAGCCGGCAAGCCGCTGCCCTGGGACCTCCTGGGCGACGCCTGCGACAGCGACGACGACAGCGACGACTACACCGACGCCGACGAGGGGCTCATAACCACAGACCCGCTCCTGCATTGCGGCACCAACTGGCCACCCAACATGAACGACGGCGGCAGCAGCGCCAACAAGGTCGACATCTTTGATGTTAACGCTATGGCGCCGCCGGTGTTCTTCAGCGTGCCGCCCGGGCCTCCCTACACCGTGAGGAAGGACCTGACGGCGGGGCACGCTATCACGGACCCGAAGATCGATATCTTCGACGTGAACAAACTGGCGCCGCCGGTGTTCTTCACCACGTGCTCGCCGTGAGAGGACGGCGGTAGCGCGGCAGTTGCGCTACCGCCTGCACACAGACTGTGGCCGCGGCCCTGAGGACCGCGGCCACAGTGTTTTCGGGGCCGCGCCGGCTAAGGACGCGCGACATCGGGTAGACTGGAGCCGGTGTGGGCAACGTCATCATCATGGGCGCCGCCGGTCGCGACTTCCATAACTTTAACGTCTACTACCGCCAGCGGCCCCAGGACCGCGTGGTGGCCTTCACGGCGGCTCAGATCCCCCACATCGCCCACCGCAGCTACCCGCCGGAGCTGGCAGGCGACCTGTACCCGAAGGGCATCCCCATCCACCCGGAACAAGACCTGCCGCGCCTCATCGCCGAACTGCGGGTCGATCAGGCCGTCTTCGCCTATAGCGATATCTCCTACCTGGAGCTGATGCACAAGGCCTCGGTGGTGCTGGCGGCTGGCGCCAGCTTCACCTACGTGGCGGAGCGACTGGGCACCGCTGTGGGGGCCAGTCGCCTGGTCGTCCTCACGGACGTGCCGGGGGCGGCGCTATCCTTCAGCTCGCCGCGGCGGCGCTTCCTGCGGGAGATGACCTCGGCCGAGGCACGGCGACACCTGGAGCGGGGCGAGTTCGCGCCGGGCTCCATGGGCCCCAAGGTGGAGGCGTGCCTGGAGTTCCTGAAGGGGGGCGGCGACGAGGCTGTCATCGCGGCCACAACCGACGCCGCTAAAGCCTTCCGCAACGAAGCCGGCACGCGCCTGACCGGCGATTAGTCGAAGGGCCGGAGTGGAGCGGGTCCGCTTCCACTTACGCCACACCCACGCCAGCCTGCCGCTGGCCCGCGGCATCCACCCCAAGGTCGTGAGGGAGCGCCTGGGCCACGCCAGCATCGCCATGACCCTTGACATCTACTCCCACGTCCTGCCCAGCCTGCAGGAGGAGGCCGGTCGCGATCTCGACGCCTGGCTGGCGGAGCGGCCGTAGGGCAGGTCGAGCGCTCCGGCAAACGGTCACCCAACGAGATTTACCGCGCCGCGAGCCCATTGCCGAATAACTCGCTGCTGCTTAGCGGTGAAGTCATAGCGGCGCAGCACCCGTTCCGTGCTGCTGGCTTTGGCTTTACCGAATCGCGCTGATGCAATCAATCCCACATCACGCAAGAAGCGCAGAGGTGCCTTGCGCAGTCGCCTGAGTTGAAGATATACAGGCTCCTCGCGCGCGTTATTCTCAAGCTCGCCGGCCACTATCGCAAATGCACCAAAGAGCGCGTTTTTGCTCAGTTTCAATCTCTTCGGCCTGCCCCCGTCAAAAGCAGGTGATAATGCAGAAAGGCCATAGTAGCCGTGCTTGGACGGCCGACGCCATGGCGGTTGCGTTGACAATAGAATCTCACCTGCCTGTTCCAGTTGGGGAACGCGACGCTCCAGCAACTCAACGGTCCGCTCATGCTCTACATTCCAGCTGAAGAGCGGCCAGACAAGAGCGAGCGCAACTGGAGTCCAATTCACGGAGAAAGCGGTGCCAACGCATTCTTCGAATAGGCTGTGAACGCCATACCACTCTACGAATTGAGAAAGACTGACGGCGTCGCGCCATAGGGTATCCATCGCGAGCCGCCGAGACGATGCCGAGAGGGCAACGATACGGTCTGTGCATTCGTCAAAGATGCGACCCGACACCGCACGCCAGAACTCTAGCGACTCCGACGGGGACTCGCCCCGTCTCGACATGATCAGCGCCACGTCGAGTTCAAGCCCCATCTCCGCGGCGACTATGGCTTGTTCTTGACGGTGTCCTTTGATCTCGTCGATCAAAGAACCCTCGATGATTTCGGCGATAGGCGCGCGATTCTCTATTGCCGAATTAACCAATGCACCCAGCAGTTCGTGGGCCTCTCCATTTTCGCGGCGCCACGGAGGTTCGTAGGTGTGAGTCCGCATATCGCCGGTTTTATCGAGCACCCTTGCGATGCTAGCGACGAGGCACGTTTTGGCAATGCCCTTTGTCACTCTTGGACTTGGCACTACGAACTCAAGGCAGCGTGCAGCAAACGATACCAGGTTCAATCGTGCACGATCTTCTACTTGCGATGCCGCACTGACTACACTATCTAGCAGTGCATCCCCGGCTCCTTCTACATTCTTATTCTGGAGCTGGAAGGCGAGTTGTGCCACAACATCCCATTCCCTTCTCTCGATTCGGGGCCTAAGCAAGCGGCCGAGGGGTTCGGGCGTCGGATGCGTTCGAACAAGGTGCGCTGCTGTGAAGTACTCCAAGAATGTACGGTGGGTGAACTGATAGAGGCTCTCACCCTCTCCGGTTGTGCCTGTGTCTGTGAAAACCCACGCGCGCCCTTTACAGAACGCAATAAACTCCTCTGCTGCCTTCTGAGCTTCGTCCGGATCTTCGAAGCGCCGAGGACAGAGATACTCCTTAGCCTTATGCACGAGAAGCTTTTCTGTTAGGCCACTCTGCATGGCCTCGTTGGTATAGATCCAGTGCGCCAGGTACATTAGGGCCGGACTGATGTGAGCCTCAAAGGGCAACGGCACGAAAATTCCGCGGCTCTTGTCCCATCGCTCAAACAGCATGACTGCGCATTTCTCGTAGACATCGGGGCGATTCCTCGGTATGTAGTTTTCGCCGCGGTAAATGTTGCACATGAGGGCCAGCATGAGAGGGTTGGAACGAAGGTCCGGTACGATACTGCTCTCCTCGAGGAACCTCTCGGCTTTCTTGTGCTGCTCGTCCTGGGTCAATTCCTGGTCGGCGGCGAACCATTTCTTCGCGTACTCAGAGACCTGTTCGTCATCAAACGGCGCCAGATGCCAAGTCTCGAAGCTCTTGTCGTCAAGGGGTGCCTGCTCGTATCCCACTTCTCGAGACGTTACGAGAATCGGAACAGAAGGATATATCGCACTGAAGGACTCGATGTCTGCACTCACTTCTTGCCGGTAGGTCGTGTCCAAGAGCTCATCTAGACCATCAAATATCACAATGGCGCGACCGCTCAGGAGCAAATAGTCGAATGCACCTGGTGGAGGCTCAATCTGATACTTGGCGTTTGCAGTCGACTCCATGAATTGCAGAATGGAGCAACGGCGCTCCTTTTTCTCTGCGCCGTAGTCCCGAAGGATTACTAGAATAGGAGTAACAAGCCTGCCGCCGAAAAGCCGCTCAGTGTATTGAGTTGCCAGATAGTGGCACACCTTCAAGGCGAACGTTGATTTACCCCCGCCCGGATGCCCAAGGATGACACTCCGGTAAGCGGATCTCAGGAACCTTGCGGCCTGAATGGGCGAATGTTCCTCGCCCGGCTCGGACGAACGCCTTACGAAACCTGGCGCCACATAGAGTTGGTCGATGGATAGCTTTCTGGCAGCATCGAAGTGGGGCGGGACAATGTAGGCGTGCCTTGCCCCGACAGCGGATCGATACTTCTGCTCGAACGTGAGTATGCCCTTGATGTCAGCGCTCTTGGCAGATGTCACCAGCGCCAGGTTCTTGTTGAGGGCCTGGAGCTCGCCTACGACAGCTCGGTGCCGCGCCGCTGACATTGCCTCATGGGCTGAAAGAACTCCGTTATCTACGGCCAAGGCTAACGCGCGTTCGCAACTTCTTAGCAGCGCACGGAATACCTTAGCCGCGAGGTCCTGGATCTCTGGCTGACTGCACGCGAGATGAATGGCTAACATCGCCTCGAACTCGCCCTTGAGCGTCTCGTCCGACGGCTTTTCCTCTGTGATCAATCGGCTGGCGACAAGTTGTCGCAGAAGTGTCTCGACCTCCGGGGATAGCAGGAAGTCACGAAGGGTTTCTTGTGGGACGCGGCTCGTTAGATCCGTGTCTTCGGCAGTGGCCTCGGCGCCTTCCTCCAGGATCGCGGCGAGCTCGCCATCACCGGCCAACGCGTCTATGAATTCGGCCTCTGCATCCCTGTCATCGAATACCTTACCAAGGAGACCTGTAAGGACATTTGCCAGCATTCCTGCGACTACGCTCTGTGTGAAAGGATCCATCAATGGAGCCCCCCGGCGGTGATCCGTTCAAGACGCTGGCCTATATTATAGCTCGCCTGTCTCATCTCGCCCACTTCCGACAAGTCACGGATGTCGGCTAGTGGCCTGCGGTCGTTCTGGACGCAGACATAAGGAGATTCCTCCCTCGGGCGACAAATGGGCGACAACTGCTAAGGCGCGTGGCTGAACCTGGCGCTCAGGTTTGCACGGTTCGTATCTGAAACCTCTGGAGGGCCCGGTGGGATTCGAACCCACGACTCCCGGATTAAAAGTCCGGAGCTCTACCGCTGAGCTACGGGCCCCCGCTGATTACTATGCAGACGGCCTGTGCGGCTGTCAACGAAGGGGGAGCGGCAGGGGCTGAGCCCGCGTTTTCTCAGGGGCTGGCCGGGGGCTATGATTGGCCCCGAGGAGGGCCCTTTCTTGGGAATCGGAACGCTGGTATCGACGCGGGCGGGCCTTTTCTTCGGCTGGTGGGTGGTGTTCGTGTCGGCGGCCATCGTCTTCCTGACCGGGGGCACCTTCTTTTACGGATTCGGGGCCCTGTTCAACCCGCTGGTGCAGGAGTTCGGCTGGAGCCGGGCGGCCACGTCGTTCGCTTTCTCCCTGCGCGCGGAAGTGGGCGGCCTAGCCGCCCCGCTGGTGGGGTTCCTGGTGGACCGGGTGGGCTCCCGCCGCCTGATGACCGGAGGTGTGGCCCTAGTGGCGGTGGGGTTCTTGCTGCTGAGCCGCGTGCAGACGCTGTGGGCGTTCTACGGGGCCGTGGTGGTCATCGCCGTGGGCATGAGCGCGGCGGGCGGCCCCGTGGGCATGGTGGCCATCGCCCACTGGTTCCGCCGGCAACGGGGCAGGGCCCTGGCGGTGATGACGATGGGGGCCGGCGCCAGCGGCGTAATGGTGGTCGTGCTGGCATCCTTGATCTCGGCGTTCGGCTGGCGCAGCGCCCTGGTCATCGTGGCGGTGGCGCAGCTCGTGGTGTGCCTGCCTCTAGCCTTGAGCATCCGCAACCGGCCCGAGGATTTGGGACTGAGCGCGGATGGGAGGGCCGGCCCGCAGCCAAATGGAATAGCGGCAAACGGGCCCCTGCCCGCGCCGGAGCCCGAGGGGTTGACGGTGCGACAGGCCCTGCGGTCGTCGTCCTTCTGGCGGCTGTCCATCGCGGTGGCGCTGGCCAACCTGGGGACGACGGCCATCATCGTGCACCAGATACCGTTCTTCACCTCCAGCGTGGGGCTGTCCGAGGGAGTGGCCGCCGCCTCGGTGACGGCGATGACGTTGATGAGCCTGATCGGCAGGTTCGCCTTCGGCTACCTGGCGGACAGCATCGACAAGCGGGTAGTGATGGCGAGCGCCTACGCGCTGGCCGGGGTAGCGATCCTGTTGTTCGCGACCATCTACGAGGGGTGGCAGATCTTCTTCGTGCTGCCTCTGTTCTCGCTGGGGTTCGGGGGCGCCATTCCCGTGCGGCCGGCGTTTCAGGCCGAATACTTCGGGCTAAGGGCGTTCGGAGCCATCCAGGGGCTCGTCTTCACCATCGCTACGCTGGGCGGAGTCCTGGGCCCGGTGTTCGCCGGCTGGATATACGACCAGACCGAGAGCTACCGGCTGGCGTTCGTGCTGCTCTCCGCCGGGTCCCTGCTGGCGGCGCCGTTGATGCTCACCCTGCCGCGGCCGGCGGCAACGCCCGCCCTGGGCCGCCGGTAACGGGGACGGGAGCGGTCTCTCCCTACTTGACGGACGCCGCTACGTCCCCCCTGGCGCTGCCGGCCACCAGACGGCGCAGCACAGGGGCGAAGGCCTTCACCAACTGCGGGTCGAGCTGGGTCCCAGCCACGCGCTGGAGCTCTTGGTACGCTTCCTGGTGCGAAAGTCCGCGGCGGTGGGGACGGTCCAGGGTGAGGGCGGAGAAGGCGTCGGCCACGGCCAGGATCCGGGCCAGGTAGGGGATCTCCTCCCCCTTTAGACCGTCGGGGTAACCGGCGCCGTCCCAGCGCTCGTGGTGGTGAAGGGCCAGGATACGGACCTCCTCGGCGTTGGGGATGTCGACGATGAGGTGGCCGGCGATGTTGACGTGGTGCCTGATGACGGCGAACTCCTCGGGGCTGAGCTTGCCCGGCTTGCGGAGGATGCCATCGGGGATGCCGATCTTGCCCACGTCGTGGAGGAGAGCGGCCAGCCGCAGGGTGCGCTGGGCGGAGGGCGACATTCCCATCTCCTGGGACAGCATGACGGCGTATTCAGCAGTGTTCTCACAATGGGCGCGGGTATAGTGGTCCACGTTGTCGATGGAGGAGACGATGCGGTCCAGGAGGCCGAATACGCCCAGATTCGGCGAGCCGTTGGCACCGCGGCGGCGACGGTCGACCGGGCGGGCGCTGTTGCCGCGCTTGGCCTCGTACAGGCGGGCGTCGGCCACGGCCAGCAGCTCCTGCCGGCGGCCGGCATCGTAGGGGAAGACGGCGATGCCACAGGAAACGCGAATCGGGAAGTGGCCGCCGCCCGGGGCCCCCACGTTGGAGAGCCAGTCCTGAAAGGCCTGGACGAAGGACTCGGCCTCGCGCTTGGAGTGGCCGGGCAGGGTGACGATGAATTCGTCGCCGCCGAACCTTCCCACGGCGCCGACTCTATCGGCCATGAGCCGGAGCTGGTCAGCGACGATCTGGAGGACGCGGTCGCCCACGGAATGGCCGAACGCATCGTTGAAATGCTTGAAGTTGTCGACATCCAGAAGGAGCAGGGCCAGGCTGCGGCCGCGCGAGTCGGCGGTGGCCAGGAGCTGCTGGAGGTAGCCCTGCATGAACCGGTGGTTGTACAGGCCGGTAACGTAGTCGCGGTCGGCCCGCTCGCGCATCTCCTCATAGCTACGGCCTCGCTCCAGGGCGGCGGCGACCTGGGCGGCCAGGGCAGGCATGATCTCCCAGCGCTGGGGCTCCCAGGGGCCATCGGCGACGAGCTCCATGACGCCCTCGCCAATCTCGCTGCCGCGCAGGGGCAGGAACAACGAGGAGGGCGCCGGCGGGGCCGAGGCCGCGTCGAAGGGCTGCGGCTGGCCGGCGCCGGCCACAAGGACGATAGGCGCGGAGATGCGCGCGGCTGTGCGGGCCAGGATGACGCGTTGAGCCTCGTCCGGGACAAGGTCACCCGGCGCGGACGGTTCGCGGGAACGGCCCAGGGACGCCGCCTCGGGCTCGCCGTCGCTGTTGGGCTTCCAGTAGACAGCGGCGACAGCATCCATCTCCTGAATGAAGAAGTCGATGGCGGCGCGGGCTATACGGCTGCGGCGGCTCTCGCGGCTCAACAGGTCCAATAGGCGGCCGATGAGGCGCAACTGCCCGTTGCGTACGGTCAGCTCGTGGGCGCCGGCGGTAGCCGCGGCCTCGAGCAAGGCGGCACGGCGTGAGACCCGCGCTTCGACCAGCACCTGAAAGGCCAGGGGGATGAGCGCCGAGAAGGCCAGGGCGACTACGAGGGTCAGGGGCAGATGAGCGATGAGATAGGCCACCAGGAAGCCGACAGCAAACAAGAGGGCGCCGGCCAGGACCAGGGCAGCGGGAGCGAGGATGCGTGACGGCGCGCGAGCAGAGGTCTGGGCCGCCAGGTTGGCCGCCTCTGTGCTCATGGGTCCTCCAGGGGGTGGAACGGTGGCCTACGTGAGGTTGAGCTGGGCAGCCAGGGCTGCCGGGGGCGTAGCCCGAAGCTTCCTCAGCCCGCCGACGAGGGCGGCGGTGACCGCGCGCTCTTTGACCTTCAGCAGGCGGCCTATCTCACCGCGGTTGAGCTGGGCGTCGAAGAGGAGGGCGAGCACGTCGCGCTCCCGCGAGCTGAGGGCGCCATCGGCGCGCCCTATGCCGACGGGGCGACAGAGACCGCGGGCCAGGCTGAAGAGGACGAGCCGGAACTCGCCGTCGGGGACATCCGGACAGCGGACGAAGGCGCGAGAAAAGGCCTCGACGACGATGTCCCGCGCCCCGGCGTCATCGTCGACGAAGGCGCGAACGTAGGCGAAGAGGTGAGGGAAATGGGCCCCGAAGCGGCCCTGCAAGACCTCGTCGCTGATCGCGGGATAGGCATTCCGCCGCTGTCTAGAGAGAAGGTTCAGTCCCATCACGACCTCCCGTGTGTGAGCGATTCCTGTCGCCCTCTCAGGCTAGCAGAGGGAGATGCGTCCTGTGACGAGACGACGGTAGAGGGTGGGTTAAGGTCCGGTTTGGGTTTGGTTAAGACGGCTCAGGAGGAGAGGCCGTCGGTCTCGATGAGCTCGGCCAGAGGGTCGCCGGGGCGGGGCTCCCAGCGGCGTTCCAGCATGTAGCCGAAGCCGCGCACGCAAAGGATATACGGGTTCTGGCTGCCGGAGTCGTTGAGCTTGCGCCGGAGGTTGGCTATGTGCACCTTGACCAGGTTCTGGGCATCGCGCTCGGAGTAGTCGTGCTGGTGAACGGCCGCCAGCAGGGCGCGAGCGTCCACAACGCGCCCCATCCGGTCGGCCAGGACACTGAGGATGCGGAACTCGGTCGGCGTGAGCGGCACGACGCGGCCGGCGAGGGTGACCTGACAGGAGTCCAGGTCTATCTCCAGGTCACGGACGGCGAAGACGCCGCCGCTGCGCCCCGAGTGCTGCACGCGCCTGAGGAGAGCACGGACGCGGGCGGCAAAGATGGCGGGATCAACGCGGGCGACCACGGTGTCATCGGCGCCGGCGTCCAGGACCGGGATGAGGTCGGCCTCGCGCGGTATGACCACGAAGATGGGCACCCCCTGCAGGCCTCGCATGGCGCGGCAGGCGCGGACGGCGAAGCGGGGGTTAGGCTTGGCCAAGATGAGAAGGGAGGCCGCGTCCGAGCGGCAGGCATCGAACAGCTCGTGCAGCTCAGTGGCGGTCGTCACGTTGAGGCCGAGGCCATGAAGCGCGGTCTCCAGGGCGGATGGCCACATATCGGGGTCGGCCAGAACGTAGGCCGTCTTGGCCCCCACGAGGGGAAGCGGCGCCCGCGCTTCAGCAGATGTTTTGGTGGTCATAGACAAAGTCCTCACCAGTAACCGTCCAAAATTGAGGACGTAACTGGAGGCGCGGGTGTTACAGGGCAGACACAGGCAACGGCTGCCAGGAGGGTCGATGGACGCGGCGTCGGGCTAGCCTGGCGCCGGGGGCAGGCGCTCAATTGACACCATAGATGACGCCTGCTACGGTTCAGGCATTCATGCCGAAGCGAATGAGCCGCGCGGAGTGGGAGCGCTTTTTGGCCGGCCGCCATGTGGCTGTGCTGGCCACTCTAGGGCCGGACGGCGGGGCCGTGCTCACCCCCATCTGGTATCTCTACCGCGACGGACTGCTGTACATGCGCACCGGCCGCGACAGCGTCAAGGCCAAGAACGTGGGTCGCGACCCGCGGGTGACGGTGTGCGTCCAGGACGAGCGGGCTCCGTACCGCAGCGCGACGGTGTACGGCCGCGCCTCCATCGAAGCGCCGGAGGAGGGACTGGACGCCGCCATCGCCCGGCGCTACCTGGGGGCCGTGGGCGGCGCAGCTTACCTGCGGACGGCCCGGGAGGCGGTCGAACAGGGCGCGGAGGTGACGCTGGCCATGCGCCCGGAGCGGGTGCTGACGCAGGACTTCGCGGCGGAGACGCCCCTGGCGGGGCGCCTGTGGCTGTGGGCCAAGCGGCTGCTGCCCCCCTGGCTGTAGCGGTAGCGGGAGCGGATCCGGGTCTGTCGCCGTGCTACTTGGCCTGTCCGTTACGGGATGCGCGGTAGATCCGCAGCAGGCCGTAATCGAACCTGTCACCCAGCAGCTCCTTGACGCCGGTCAGGTTGCTGGGGCCCACTGTTTCGAAGGCTGCGGCGATCTCTCGCTGGTCACTGGGGGTCAGGAAGCGGTCCATCTCCACCGCTTCTCCCCATTCGATCGCCTCAGCCAGGTGCCCGTACACCGTGCTGTTCGCGAGGCCGCGTTCGGCGGCGATCTCCTCGACTGACCGGCCCGAGCGAAACCGCTGCAGCGATTCGCGTGGCGAGTCGCCCAGGCGAGCCCGGCGGCGGGATGGCACACCAAGGGAACTGTGATCGAAGCTCAGGCGCGGGCTGCTCCTCAGGTGGGCGGCGATCTCCGCCATGAAGGCCGGCCCGAACTCCCGGAGCTTCCTCTCGCCGACGCCGCTGATCCTGGAGAACTGCTGCTCGCTGGTGGGGTAGTCGCGGGCCATCTGCCGCAGCGCGACGTCCGAGAAGACGATATACGCAGGCACGTCGCGCTCGTCCGCTAGCCGCTTGCGCAGGGTTCGCAGCCGCTCGAACAGCGCTTCGTCGCAGGCGATGGCGCCGGCGCGGCCCTTCCCGGCTTCCTCGGGCGCGACCCCGGGCTTGGTCAGAACGACGGGCGATCGGTCCTTCAAAGCCGTCATCCCTTCGGCGGTCAGTTGCAA
>JACPQO010000085.1 GCA_016190405.1 Chloroflexota bacterium
AGGTACAGGGGATCGTAGACGTAGCCGACGGGGCGCATGGCGGCACGTAGGTTATCAGAGGCGAATCCGCCGGTGCTAGAATCGATTCACCATGTACGTCATCGGCACCGCCGGCCACGTCGACCACGGCAAGTCCGCCCTGGTGCAGGCCCTCACGGGCATCGATCCCGACCGGCTGCGCGAGGAGAAGGAGCGCGGCCTGACCATCGACCTGGGTTTCGCCTGGCTGAGGCTCCCTGGGGGCGACGAGGTGAGCATCGTGGACGTGCCCGGCCACGAGCGGTTCGTCAAGAACATGCTGGCCGGCGTCGGCGGCATCGACCTGGCGCTGCTGGTCATCGCCGCCGACGAGGGGGTGATGCCTCAGACGCGCGAGCACCTGGCGATCATCGACCTGCTGGGCATCTCCCACGGCGTCGTCGCCGTCACCAAGGCCGACCTGGTGGAGCCGGATTTCCTGGAGCTGGTGAAGGCGGACGCCGAGGATGTCCTGCGCGGCACGACTCTGGAGGGCGCGCCGGTGGTGAGCTGCTCGGCGGTCAGCAGACAGGGGCTGGACGAACTGGTGGCCGCCATCGAGGCAGAGCTGGCCAAGACCCCCGCCAAACGCGACATCGGCCGGCCGCGACTGTCCATCGACCGCGCCTTCACCATGGCCGGCTTCGGGACGGTGGTGACGGGCACACTGATCGACGGCTCGCTGAAAGTGGGGCAGGAGGTGGAGGTGGTGCCCGCGGGCCTGCGCGCCCGCATCAGAGGGCTCCAGACGCACGGGCAGAAGGTGGAGACGGCGCCGCCGGGCCGTCGCACGGCGGTGAACCTGACCGGCGTGGCGTTGGATCAATTGCGGCGGGGCATGGTGGTGGCAACGCCCGGCTCGCTGGAGCCCACCACAGCCGTGGACGTGCGGCTGCGGGCCGTCGGCTACCTGGGCCGCCCCCTGCGGCACAACCTGTCGGTGACGTTCCACACCGGCTCAGCGGAAGCGGAAGGCAGGCTGCTCCTGCTGGACCGGGACGAGGTGCCGCCCGGAGAGACGGCCTGGGCCCAGATGCGACTGGGCGAGCCGGTAGCCGCGGTCAAGGGCGACCGCTTCATCGTGCGGGACCCTAATGACACCCTGGGCGGCGGCCGCATCGTCGATACGCGGGTGCGACGGCACCGCCGTTTCCACCCGCCGACGCTGGCGGCCCTGGAGGCGCTGGCCGAAGGCTCGCCGCAGGAGATCGTGCGAGTAGAGATCGCCCGTTCGGAGCCGGTGGAGCTGCGCGAGCTGCTCCCCCGCGTCGAGATGGACCCGACCGCGGCGCGGGAGGCCGTGGACCAACTCATCGCTTGCGGCGAGCTGTTAGCGCTGGACGGGCCGCCGCTCAGAGAAACGTCCCTCCTGTACACGCACGCCGGCTTGCAGAGGCTCACCGAGCGCCTTCGCGAGACACTGGCGGGCTACCACCGGCAGTACCCGCTGCGAGCCGGCATGCCGCGCGAGGAGGTTCGCAGCCGCCTGGGCCTAGAGCCGCGGGCCTTCGAGCAGGCGCTGGCGCTGTGGGTGCAGCAGCGGGAAGCGAAGGAGGCTGGCACGGCCATGGCCCAGCCCGACCACCAGCCGCGCCCGGACGCACAGCAGCTCGCCCGGGCGGAGGCGTTCGTGGCCTCGCTGCGGGCGCAGCCGTTCGCGCCGCCCACGGACAACCTGCCGGAGGAGGACCTCCTGGGCTACCTGGAGGAACGGGGCGATATCGTCCGGGTGGGCGAGGGCGTGGCCTTTGGGGCGGACGCCTATCGCCAGATGGTGGAGCGGATCACATCGCACCTGCGGCAGCAGGGGACGATAACCCTGGCCCAGGTGCGGGACATGTTCGGCACCAGCCGCAAGTACGCCCAGGCCCTCCTGGAGCACCTGGACGACCGGCGGGTCACCCGCCGCGTGGGCGACGAGCGGGTGCTGCGGCGGGGCTAGGTTCAGCCGCCCAGAATCTCTTCTCGCCGCGGGGCAGCTTCTTCCTTGGCCACTCCCTCCGTCGGCGCCCCGCCGCCGAGTCTGCGGGCGGCGTACCAGCGGGCCTTGTGGGCGGCGCCGCGACGCCCGGCCTGCGTCTCCACGTAGATCTCGAACGTCTCGCCCTGGGCGGTGCGCAGGCGGTAGAACTGGCGCTGGCTGCCGCCCTGCCAGCCTGCCCGGCCGCCGCCGCGACGGGGCTGGGGCAGCCCGCTGTAGGCGTGGTCCTGCCAGGTGGAGATCACCTCCGCTACCTGGTAGTCCTTGCCGCCAAGCTTGAAGCCCTTGGGCAGGCGTACCTCCTCCTCGCTCAGGGTGACGCTGATCTCTTTACCGATGAACTCCACAGGCATGGCGGTTCGCTCCACTAAGGAGGCTGGAGATTTGGAGAATGCCCGCACCGTGGGAATTCTCCGCCAGGGCTAGGCGCGGTCACCAGCTCGTCCTGAGCCTGCCTTCCGTCAGGCAGGCCTGTCGAAGGATGAGCGGAAGGTTGTGGCCCCGCTCGCCCTTCGACCCTTCGACGCTGCTCAGGGTCAGGGTGAGCGGGAAGGAGAGTCATCCATGACCGCATTCTCGATCCAACCTCCAACCCCTATTGCTGACAAACGTTTAGGCCTCCACCGGCACGGGCCGCCGCGGGAAGAAGCGGCGGAACAGGCGCGCGATGTCGCCGTCCTCCCAGGCCACGAGGACCTGGCTGGCCACGAAGATCGAGCTGTAGGTCCCGGAGACTACGCCGATAAGCAGCACGAGGAGGAAGCTGTCGACAGCGCCGGCACCCAGGAGCAACAGGGCCACTATCGTAATCACCACGGTGGTCGACGTATTGATGGAGCGCCCCACGGTTTCGGTCAGGCTGGCGTTCACCACCTCATCGAACGGCGTGTTGGGATAATGCGTCGCATTCTCGCGGATACGGTCGAACACCACGATCGTATCGTGGACGCTAAAACCGATAATGGTCAGGAGGCCGGTGATAAACATGGTATTGACTTCGGTGCCGAAAAGCTTGCCGAAGATCGAGAAGACCCCCAGGACGAACAATGCGTCGTGCAGGGTGGCGATGATGGCCGCTACACCATAGCGGTAGGACTTGGGCACGTTCCGGAACGACCACGTTATGTAGAGCAGGATCGCTATGGCCGCGGCGCCCACGGCGATGGCCGCGTTGCGGCCGATCTCCCGCGAGACGATCTCCGACACGGAGCTGAAGTTCTGGAAAGAGTTGGTGACGTCTCCCGCGCTATTCGTCATGGGGCCGAACCGCTCTATGAGCCCCTGCTCCAGCTTATCGCGGTCACCTGGGGGAGGCGGGCCCACCGGCGGCCCGATGGTCCCCTCGAGCTCCGCGGTGCGCACGATGAAGGCGCCGCCGCTGGTCTTCTGGACCCGCGCCTCGCTGTGGCCCAAATCGGACAGGGCCTGGCGGACGTCGTCCTGACTGACGTCGGACCTCTCGAACTGGGCGGTGAACGTAGCGCCGCTGCTGAACTCGATGCCCGGCTTGAGGGAGGGCTGGATTAGGAGAGCGACGATGCCGGGCAGCAGCACGATGCCGGAGAGGGCGAAGTAGAAGCTCCGCCTCTTGACGAAGTCCAGCATGAAGCCAGACCTAGCGCCCCTGCTGCGCCTGGGTACGCCGGGATGGGCAGCCGTCTGGCCGCCGTCAGGCGCGGCAGGCGCCCCGGCGGCCATAGGCGCCATCGCATGCGACAAGTCGGGGGCGAACAGCTCCAGCCGGCGGGCCAGCGGCGTACCCACCATCAGTCGCAGCAGCGTCCGGGTGACGACGATGGCAGAGAACATGCTGATGAGCACGCCCAGGCCCAGCGTCAGGGCGAAGCCCTTGACCAGGCTGGCCCCGAACTGGTCACCGAACCACCACAGGATGCCGCACGTGATCAGGGTCGACACATTGCTGTCACGGATGGACGTCCAGGCGCGGTCAAAGCCGTGCTCGATGGCGGCGGCCAGGTTGCGGCCGGCCCGTAGCTCTTCCTTCATACGTTCGAACACGAGGATGTTGGCGTCCACAGCCATGCCGATGGAGAGGACGAAGCCGGCGATGCCGGCCAGGGTAATGGTCACGGGCCCGATGACGGGGCCTACTTTGAAGATCATCATGACGGTGGAGGCGTAGGTGATAAGGGCCAGGGACGCCAGCACGCCGGGCAGCCGGTAGTACAGGATCATGAAGGCCATGACGGCCAGGACGCCGATCATGCCGGCCTGCACGCTGCGCACCAGGGTATTCTCGCCCAGGGTAGCATCGACCTCGCTCTCCTGGATGGCGTGCATGGGGACCGGCAAGGCGCCCGCGTTGAGCTGGACCTTCAGACGTTTGGCCTCGTCGAGGCTCAGCCCTGTGATGGCGGTCTGGCCGCCGGTAATCTGCTGCTGGACCGTGGGCGCGCCCAGCAGGTCCTCGTCCAGATAGATGCCCAGGGGCAGGCCCACCAGCCGGCCGGAGATCTGCTCGAAGAGGAGGCTTCCCTCGCCGGTGAACTCCAGTAGGACAACGGGGCCCGTACCGCTCACGTCAAGGCCGGCCCCGTTGGGCTTGATGAACCTCCCGGTGAGGACCTGCGTGCGGCCCTCGCTGTCGGTGCCGGTGGCCGGTTCCCAGATAGCGTTGCCGGACTGCCCCTCGGGCCGGAGGCAGATAAGCTGGTTGGTGGCCCGGTCAGCTATGAAGTTGTTTCGTGTCTGCTCGCTGTAGGGGGCGGAGAAGGTGGCCCCGTCTGCCGTCTGGCATACGATCTCGCGGTTTTCGTCCAGCTTCGGCTGGCGGAACTCCAGAAGGGCGGTCTTGCCCAGGAGTTCCTTGGCCTGATCAGGCGTAATGCCCGGCAGCTGAACGGCCAGGCGATCCTTGCCCTCCCGCGTGACCTCGGTCTCGGAGACGCCGAAGGCGTTGATGCGGCGATCGAGGATGGTCTTGGCGCCCTCCATGGCGTCGTCGACGTCGGTGCCGGGGGGGAGAGTGGAGATGTCGGCCTGGAGGAGAACGTAGCTGCCACCCTTCAGGTCCAGGCCCAGCCGCATGGCCTTGCGCTCGAAGCCGCCGATGTGGAGGCCCTGGCCTTGGGGCCAGTCTATGAAGTCCGGCAGGTAGCGCTTGGGCCAGCCCGGCCAGACGACGAAGATGGAGAAGAGGGTCAGCACAGTGATGAAGGCCAGGAGTACCAAATTGCGGCGGCTACGCATAGGGCATTATCCTCGTGCTTGCTTGAGGGCCGCCGGCTCTCTCTCGGGGGCGGGTTTCAGGCGCTGGACGACGGCGGTGGCGACGGCCCTCACCTCCTGGCCGCCCAGGTCCAGCACCAGTTCCGTAGGCCCCTGCTCCTCAGGGACGCGTATCTCTTTGATAACGGCGATGAGCCCGCCCTGGGTCAGCACCTCGTCGCCTTGGCGCAGGCTGGCCAGCTCCTGCCGCTGCCGCTTCTGCTGCTGCTGGACGGGCCGCAGGAAGGCCAGATAGAACAGTACGACGATGGCGGCCGGGTAAGCAATGGCCAGGATGAGTATGTTCATGACTCTATGTCAGTTCCTCGGCCTGCTGGCACCACTCCCTCATCAGCCATGGCGGATCGGGCCAGCGCCAGCGCCTCCTCTCTGGTCGATATCTCGCCGGCCGCCTGGGCCTCGCGGATGAGCTCCAGCAACTGACCCACGACAGGCCCCGGCGGTAGCCCCAGTTCGGCCATCAGGTCATCGCCCGCCAGCAGCTTGGGCGGCGCGACAACGATCTCCTCCTGGAACCGCTTGGCAAGTATATAGTGTACCAGCGATACGTGCTGGCGCCAGCCCGCCAGGCTGACGCGCGGGCCGACCGTGGCCAGGTGGTCGGCCAGGGAGAGGAACAGGGTGTCGATGGCGGCGTCCCCGCAGTCGCGGAAGTAGCGGTAGAGCGCCCGTCGGGTAGGCGGCCCCTGCTGCCCCATCTGCACGGGCCGCAGGTGCGCCTTCACCATCGTCTGTATCATCGCCACCTCGCGGGCGGAAAAGCGCAGCCGCCGCAAGAGGCGCCCGGCCGCTTCGGCTCCCACGTCGGCGTGGCCGAAGAAGCGCATGCGGCCCGTCTGGTCGAAGGTCCGGGTCTCGGGCTTGGCGATGTCGTGCAGCAGGCCCCCCAGCTTGAGCACGGCCGAACGCGGGGTCCCCTGCACGACCTCATCGCGGAAATGCGTCCGGGCATCGGCCCACCAGGCCAGCTGGCCCCAAAGCTCCCGCCACAGGTCGCGCTCTGGCCTTGCGCGCGGGTCCTCCTCAACCAGAAGGATATCCAGGCAGCGGACGGCCTCCAGGCTGTGGCCCAGGACGTCCCAGTAGTGCTCCTTGGGCTGCTCCTGGTCGCGAGTGGCCGCTACCTCAGGCAGGACCGAGTCCAGAAGGCCCAGGTCGGCCAGGAGGCGCAGGCCCTGGCCGGCGCGGCCGGTGGCGAAGATGCGCATCAGTTCGTCGCGCTGGCGCTCCGCCGCCGCCTGCGGCACCAGCGGCGCGTAGCGGCGGATGAGGTCTACGGTGCCGGGCTCGACTCGGAAGTCCAGCTCCGTGGCCAGGCGGACGCCGCGCAGGGGTCGCAGGGGGTCCTGGCGGAAGGCCTCTTCGCGGACGACGCGCAGCAGGCGCCGGCGCAGGTCCTGCCGGCCGCCGCTGGGGTCGATCAGATTGACCTTACCGGCGGCGACCTCCTCCAGCCGGGCGGCCATGGCGTCGATGGTGAAGTCGCGCTCGGCCAGGTCAGCGGCGATGTCGCCCGCCAAGGGGAGCAGGTCGATGTGGATGCTCTCCTGGGGTAGCGTGACGCGGGCCATGGCTCTTTCCTCGGCCAGAGGGAAGTAGTGGCCGCCGAGGGCGTCTGCCAGCTCGCGGCCCAGGGCCAGGGGGTCGCCGCGGACAGCTAGATCGATATCATGGCTGGGGCGTCCCACGAGGGCGTCGCGCAGGAAGCCGCCGACGGCGTACACCTCGACGGAGCGAGCGCCGAAGAAGGCTGCCAGCTGCGAAACCAGGCCGGCCAGCCGATCGTCCAGGTGAATATCGATCCGCGCTGCCACGCTGCTACCCTGCCAGCCCCCGCCCCGACTCGCCCCCCTTTGTGGGGCTGCTGAGGGGCTAGCGGCGGGCCGGCTCCTCCTCGGCTTCGATCTTGACCAGGGCGTCCAGGCTGGGCAGGTGGTCGATGTACAGAATGCCGTTGATGTGGTCGATCTCGTGCTCCAGGGCCTGGGCCAGGAGGTCGTCCCGGGCCTTGATACGGACGGGCTGGCCCTGCGCGTCCAGCCCCTTGGCCACCACCGTAAGTGAGCGGGTCAGCTCATCCACCCGGTAGCCCGGCAGCGAAAGACACCCCTCCGAGACCAGGCGTTGCCCGGAGCGCTTGACGATCTCCGGGTTGATGAGGGCGAAAGGCTCCTCGTCCGGCAGGCCGATGACGATGACCCGCAGGGAGACGCCGATCTGGGGCGCCGCCAGGCCCACGCCGTTGGCAGCGCGCATGCTATCGATCATGTCCTGGATGAGCGAGTGGATGGAGGCGTCGATCCCTTCGACTGCGCTCAAGGCAGGCTTGGGGACGCGCTTCGCCTTCTGGCGGAGCACCGGGTCGCCCAGTATGCGGATAGGATGAACAGTCAAGCTGCGGACCTCCAGATGCAGTTGAAGTTAATTCTAGCGTATCAAGCCTAATGTGTCGCCTCAGAGCAGCGAGACGGGGTCCACGTCCACCGTCCAGCCGCGCGGCAGAGGCAGGTCGCGGAGGAGAGCGGCCGGATCGTCGCCACGGAGCACGAGCTGCCAGCGCCAGCGGCCCCGCAGTCGCGGCACGAAGGCCGGCGCCGGCCCCAGGACATCCAGGTTGGGCAAGCCCAGCCGGTCGCGCTCCTTCTTCAGGTGGTCCGCCATCATCGCCGCCTGCTCCTGGGCGTAGGCGGCGCCCGTGTGGGCGTAGAGGAGGCGCACCAGCCGCCCGAAGGGGGGATAGCCCAGGCGGCGGCGGAACTCGATCTCGCGCCGGTAGAGAGCATGGTAATCGTGCGCGGCAGCGGCCTCGACCGCGTAGTGGTGCGGGGTGTAGGTCTGGATGACCACGCGGCCGCCTCGGGGCCCGCGGCCGGCGCGGCCGGCCACCTGCTCCAGCAGCTGGAAGGTGCGCTCGCCGGCGCGGAAGTCGGGGAAGTGAAGGGCGATGTCCGCCGAGACGATGCCCACCAGGGTGACCAGGGGCATGTCCAGCCCCTTGGCGATCATCTGGGTGCCGATGAGGATGTCGGCCTCGTGGGCTAGGAAACGGGCCAGGATCGCCTCATGCGAGTGGCGGCCGCGGGTCACATCTCGGTCCCAGCGCAGGGTGCGGGCGCCGGCAAAGGCCCGGCGCGCCTCCTCCTCCACCCGCTCCGTCCCCAACCCCAGCATGCGGATGCGGGCGCTGCCGCACTGGGGACAGGCCGCGAGCGCGGGCATCTGCCGCCGGCAGTAGTGGCAGACCAGGACAGCCTCCGGCGCATGGAAGGTCAGGGAGACCGAGCAGGAGCGGCATTGGGGGACGTGGCCGCAGTCCCGGCACTGGACGAAGGAAGCGGTGCCCCGCCGGTTGAGGAAGAGGATGGTCTGCTCGCTCGCCGCCAGGGCCTGCCGCACCCCCCGGGCCAGCGAGCGGCTGAAGATGCTGCGGTTGCCCGCCTTCAGCTCGGAGCGCAGGTCAACTACCTCGACCTGCGGGAGGGGGCTGGGGCGGATGGTGCCCTCGTCGGTGCGCTGAAGCCGTTGGGGCAGCTCCAGCAGGCGGTAAGACCCCTCCTGGGCCCGGAAGTGGCTCTCCACGTCCGGGGTGGCAGACCCCAGGACGAGGACGGCGCCGGTCAGCCGGCACAGCTCCTCGGCGGCGCGAAGGGCGTGATAACGGGGCGAGCCCTCCTGTTGCTTGTAGGTCCACTCGTGCTCCTCGTCGATAACGATGAGCCCGAGGTCCGGCTGGGGGGCGAACAGAGCGCCCCGGGGCCCGATGATGACCGCGTAGCGGCCGTCGCGAACCTCGTGCCACATGTCGAAGTGCTCGCCCAGAGAGAGGCCGCTGTGCATCACGGCCACCCGGCCCGGGAAGCGCTCGCCGAAGCGACGCACGGTCTGGGGGGTCAGCGATATCTCCGGCACCAGCACGATGGCCCGCTTGCCCAGGGCCAGCGCCCGGTCCAGGGCCGCCAGGTAGACCTCCGTCTTGCCGCTGCCGGTGACGCCGTGGAGGAGGAACGTCGGGGGGCGGGCCGTATCCTCCGTCTGCAGCGCCGCGGCGATGGCCCGGCAGGCGGCTTCCTGATCGGCTGTCAACTCCGGCGGCGACCGGTAAGCGTACACGCGCCCGGCCAGGGGGTCGCGAACCACCGTGACGTCCTCCAAGATGGCCAGGCCCTCGGCCTGGAGGTGCCGCAGGAGCGTGGCGGTCAGCCCCTGCTGGCGGAGGCGGGCCAGGGGAGCGCGGCCCTCCTCAGCCAGGGCGTCCAGCACCATGGCCCGCCGCAACGCCCGCGACGATCCATCGCGGCGCAGTTGGGCAGCCTCAGCGGCCGCATCTTCGGCGCCGACGAGCAGTCGCAGATGGGGGACGACCTTCGGCCTGACCTGCGGCCGGGCCAGCCGGTACTCGCGCTGGAGGAAGCCGCGGCGCAGCAGGGCCGAGACGATGATGGGAACGTTGGTGAGGCGGAGATCACGCTGCAGCCCCTCCACCTCCGCCTCGCCGCGCTCGATGACGTAGGTCAGGGCCGTCCCTTGTTTGTCGGTGAGCCCGAGCCGGGGGAGCTCCTCCAGAGAGGCCAGCGGCCGCAGGACGGTCAGGGGGCGTCGCTTGAAACCGGGCGGCAGCATGAGCGATACGCAGTCGAATAGAGGCGCCAAGTAGTGGTCGCTGAGCCGGCGGGCCAGGGCGACGTGGGCGGACGACAGGAGGGGCCGCGGCTCGATCAGCGCCTCGATCTCGCGGGCGTCCGGGAAAGCGGACTCCTCGGTCACCGCCATGACGAGGCCCTGGAGGGTCCGCCGTGCGAAGGGGACGTACACGGCCTGTCCCGTGTCTACCGACATGCCGTCCGGAACGCGGTACGTGAACGTCTGGCGCAGGGGGGCGGCGGCGTTGACGGCTACTTCAGCGAAGGACATGAGAGACTCCGGCGCCACTATAGCACCGCCGCGGCCCAGGCCTCAGAGTTTCGCGTCACCCGGCGATTGGGGACAAAAACGCCCCGGCCGGCCGGGGCTGATGGGGGGACTGGACCGAGCGTCAGGCCTTCTCGCCGGCCTCCTCGGTTTCCTCGCTCTCTTCGCTTGCCGCCTCGGACTCCACTGCCTCTTCCTCCGCCTCTTCCGTCTCCTCTTCGCCTTCCGCGCCCTCAGCTGCCGCCTCGACCTCCTCGGCCTCCTCTGCGAGGGCTTCCGCCTCCTCCTCGGCGGTCTCCTCCTCTTCCTCCAGCACCTGAGGCCGCACGGCGGCCAGCGCCTCGAAGCGCTCGCGGGAGCCAGCGCGGATGCGGGCCGCTTTGCCCACGCGCTGGCGCAGGTAGTACAGCTTGGCCCGGCGCACCCGTCCTACGCGCACCACCTCCACCTTCTCGATGAGGGGCGAGTAGTATGGGAAGCTGCGTTCCACACCCACGCCGTGGCTCACACGTCGCACTGTGAAGGTGGAGCCGGGACCGCGGTGGCGGATGCTGATGACGACGCCCTCGAAGGCCTGGATGCGCTCGCGGTCGCCCTCGATGACCCTGGCGTTGACGCGGACGGTATCGCCCGGCCGGAAGTCGGGGATATTAGGGTTCTCCTTGAGTTCAACCAGCGATTAGGGGTCCATGGCAACCTTGCCCAGTCTACTGTCAGTCCGGGTTACGGGCAAGCCGCCGAACGTCGGATATAAGGGGGCGCCCCGGCGTCAGCGGTGAGGTGCTCGCCGGCTCATGAGGTGACCGGCGCGAGCCGGCGCTTGTGCCACCAGCGATCGAGTGCGGCGATCAGCACGGTGCCGACAACGGTCAATAGAACGGCGCCGACGGCCATCTGGGTGATCTCGCTGTCGCTCAGGCTTGAGGGCGGAGGGAACGAATCGAACCAAATGTAGTACAAGACCTGACTCGCGGGCAGGGTCAAACAGAAGGCTACGGCGTGGCGGAAGAAGAACTCCCCGGTAACCGCTGAACCCACGTGGCGCCAGCGCAACCACGCCGCGAGCGCCATCCATGCGATTACGGCCGGGCCGAGGAACCACTTTTCCCCTTCGATGATGCCCACGCCACGCTCAATTCCGTGGACCGCTCCGAGCAAGAGTCCGATGGATGGATTGGCCGTTCGCCCGGGTCGATCGTAGATGACGAACCAGCCCATCACGAAGAAGAGCGGGACGAACTGGATGTAATGGGAGAGCCCTTCGTCGAGGAAGTATATGAGCTCGTACACCTCGCCATCCGTCATGTGCTCTCGCTGGGAGAGGACGCTAAGCGTGTCGGTGACGTGGATGCCGATGCCGTAGATGAGGATCGCGATCGCAAACGTCGCTGCGAACTGTAACCGGCGGTGCCGTCGAAGGGCCTCGGGGTCAGAGGGCACGTCGCCGAACACGTCGGCGTTGACTTGGGTCAGCGCCAGCCAGATTACTGGACCGTAGAAGATAATCTCGAGCCACAGGTAGGTGGGGATCCCGTGAATCCAGGTGTAAGAGATAAACTCGAGTCCGAGGATCCGCCCAAGGAAGTCGTTCAGAACCGCGGTGTAGAGCCGGGCGAACACGAACACGGCGAACCAGGCAGTCGCCGGGGTCCGTATCTGGGTCATCCGCTGCGCGTTGCTCATCGGTGAATCAACCACCAGGGCCCTGTCGTTGTTGGCTAATCTCTACGCGGGCTGTTCCCAAACCTCTGTCATTTCCGGCCTGGCCATGCCCACCTGGCCCAGATACAAACTGGCGCCCCCGACAGGACTCGAACCTGTGCACCCGGCTCCGGAGGCCGGCGCTCTATCCGACTGAGCTACGGGGGCCGCCAGATACATATTAGACCGGGCCCGCCGACCCAGCAAGGTGCGCTGTCCCCAGAGGTTGACAGCCCTGGCGGCCATGGGCCATCCTGCATCTGAGCGCCCCGCTATGGCTACCGTCCAAGGCGGCCTTCCCGGCAAGCTTCAGCGCCTCAAGGCCCTCTGCCAGGAGATCCTCTCCCGCGGCCGGCTCATCATCGCCAGCAACCGCGGGCCTTTGGAGTTCAGCATCGAGGCCGACGGCTCGCTGACCTCTCAGCGGGGCAGCGGCGGCATGGTCACCGCCCTCTCGGCCGCTACCCGCTTCATCCCCGCCACCTGGATCGCCGCCGCTATGACCGACGGCGACCGGCGAGCCGCCGAGGAGGCCGATGGCGGCCTCCTCAAGGTCCCCGACAACGAGATCTACGTCCGCTTTGTGGTCGTCCCCCGCGCTGTCTACCAGCGCCACTACTACGTCTTCTGCAACCCCCTCCTGTGGTTCGTCCAGCACTACATGTGGAACACCCCCCGCACCCCCAACGTCGGCCGCGCCGTGTACGAGGCCTGGGACAGCGGCTACGTCCCCATGAACGAGGCCATCGCCCAGGCCATCATCGAAGAGGCGCGGAAGGACGCGGGTCCGCCCTTCGTCCTCCTCCAGGACTACCACCTCTACCTGGCCGCCGGACTCGTCCGCCGGGCCATGCCGGAGGCCACCATTCTCCACTTCACCCATATCCCCTGGCCGGGACCACGCTACTGGGGTATCCTCCCCGAGTTCATGCGCAGGGCCATCCACGAAGAGCTCTGCGCCGCCGACATTGTCGGCCTCCAGACCATCGGCGACGTGCGGAACTTCCTCCACTGCTGCGAGTCCATGCTCAAAGGGGCCTTCATCGACTACCAGCAGCGGCACGTCACCTACCGCGGCCACACTACCTACATTCGCAACTACCCCATCTCTATCGACGCCGAGGGGCTCCTCCAGTTCGCTCAATCGCCGGAGGTCGAGCAGTACAAGCGCCAACTCCAGCCCTTCCTGGGCCAGCAGACCATCGTCCGCGTGGACCGCTCGGAGCCCAGCAAGAACATTATCCGCGGCCTGCGGGGCCTGGAGCTCCTGCTGGAGCGCTACCCGGACGTGCGGGGCAAGGTGACCCTGCTCCAGTTCCTCGTCCCTTCCCGCAGCGAGCTGGGGGTCTACCAGACCTATACCGACGAGGCCTTCGAGCTGATCGATTCCATCAACGACCGGTTCGCCGACGGCGACTGGCAGCCGGTCCACACCTTCTACGAAAACAACTACGCCCAGGCCATCGCCGGCATGTCCCTGTCCGACGTGCTGTTCGTCAACCCCGTCATCGACGGTATGAACCTCGTCTCCAAGGAAGGGCCCCTGGTCAACAAGGGGGACGGCGTCCTCGTGCTCTCCGAACTGGCCGGCTCCGCCGAGCAGCTCGCCGAGTACGCCCTCACGATCTGCCCCACAGACCTCGAAGGCACCGTGCGGGCCCTCCACCAGGCTCTGACGATGCCTGCCGACGAGCGCCGCCGCCGCGGCGCCGCCCTCAAGCGCCTGATCCAGGAGGAGGACATCACCTTCTGGCTGGAGCGTCAGCTGCGGGACCTCATGGCCGTTTCCCGCGGCGGCCTGTAGGGGCGGGTTTGAAACCCGCCCCTACGTTTCATCTGCCGGATCAAATCGCGCTGAGCAGCTGCTCCAGCAGCCACTCCACCCCGGGCACCCCCTCCACCCGGTAGTCGGCGCTGGCCAGCACCTCCGGCGTCGCCTCCTCGCTGGCGACCGCTACGGTGACCGCGGGCAGGCCGCCGTCTCGGAGCCCGGCCGCCGCCCGGAACATATCGATATCCGTGGTGTCGTCCCCCAGGCAGATCAGCGCCTCTATCCCCAGCCGCGGCGCCAGCGCGGTCAGGGCCATCCCCTTGTCGATCTCCAGCGGCGGCCGCAGCTCTACCACCTTCCGCCCCTCGTGCACCCGGAAGGACTGGGCGGCCGGCGAGGCCGCTACAGCGCGCAGCACCGCCTCCCGCGCCGCCTCCTCGTTCACGGCCAGGCGATAGTGGATGGCCAGCGCTGGGCCCTTCTCCTCCAAGATAACGCCCGGGATGTCCAGCCCGGCCAGTTCCTTCATCGCCTGCCGCGCCCGGCTGACGAATCCCTGCGCCGCCGCCGGCGTCTCCTCGCGGCCGTCCAACCACAGGCTCAGGCCGTGATTCGCCGCGTAGCTCACGCCGTCCAGCGCCAGCATGGCC
>JACPQO010000013.1 GCA_016190405.1 Chloroflexota bacterium
GCCGAAGGGTCGCCAGGGGCGGGGCACGACGAGCCGCAACCCTGCGCGGGTTGGGTCCCCCTCCACCTCCGCCTGGAAGCCTAAAGGCTTCCGCTACGTTCTTGTAGCCCCTGGTTCCGCTTGAGCCAGTCCCTGAGCGCCCAGCGCGTCGTCTCGTACGCCAGGTCGTCCCAGGGGATATCCTGGGGCCGGAACCAGCGCACCGCCAGCGCCTCGCGGCCGGGGCTGGCGCGGCCCGCGGCCACCCGTCCTCGAAAAACGATGGACACGATGCCCGGCCCCTCGGGCGCCGGCTTGGAGTAGACGCCGACGATGTCCCCCAGGCGGACGGTCACGCCCGTCTCCTCCTGCGCCTCGCGCACGGCGCACTCCTCCACCGACTCGTCGATCTCCATGAAGCCGCCGGGCATCGTCCAGGCGCCGTAGCGCGGCTCGATGGCCCGCCGCATCAGCAGGATCCGCCCCCGCCGTTCGGGGACGACGTTCACCACCAGCTTGGGGTTGACGTACAGGATGTGGCCGCGGTCGCAGACCAGGCGCGGGCGGTCTTCGGTGGGCAGGAGCCGGTAGACCAGCGGGGCGGCGCAGTAGGGGCAGTACCGGAGGCCATCGCCGGCAGGCAGGGGATATTCGTCAGGCACTAACAGTCAGGAAGCCAGGACCTTGATGCGGTGCTTGGCCAGGAGGTCGGCGATCACCTTCTGCTGGGGGAGGTCGCGCAGATCGACGCCCGTGCTCACACACGTAAGCTCCACGCCGACAGGTGTGCCGTCGGCGGCGTAGTCGACGCGGCGCTCCCTGTCCAGCTCTTCGCCGTAGGAGTACGCCATGTCGCTGAGCCGGATGTAGATGGCGTCGGCCTCTTCGTCGTAGCGGAAATCGATCATGTCAGTCGGCGGCCGTGATGATGAGCGGCGGATCAGAGCCCTTCGCTACCACCACTTTAACGCGGCGGCCTCCGGGGTGTCCAACGTAGATGTCGTTGCCCTTGCGGTCGGCGTAACGCGTGTGATAGCGCTGCAGGACTTCCTCTACCTCTTCCCCCGAGATGTGTCGTAGGGTCATCTGGTCGCGCGCGTGGCGGCTGTAGCGAGGCGCGGTCAAGTGCGCTCTACCGGCTCCCCCTCCACCCAGACCTCGCCGCTCTCGAAGACCTCCTTCTTCCAGATGGGCACCACCTGCTTGAAGCGGTCCACCAGGTGGTGACAGGCCTCGAAGGCCTCCTTGCGGTGGGGCGATGAGACGGCGATCAGCAGCGACGTCTCGCCGATCTCCAGGCGGCCGCTGCGGTGCTGCATCGCCACCCCGGTCAGGGGCCAGCGGGCCATCGCCTCCCCGGCGATCTGCCGCATCACCTTCGTGGCCATCTCCGGATAGGCGTCGTACTCCAGGTACAGCACGCGGCGGCCCCTGCTGTTGTTGCGGACCACCCCGAAAAACAGCGCGACCGCCCCGCTCTCGTCCTGGCGCACGTGGTCGACTAGGCGACGGGGGTCCAGCGGCTCGCCGGTGACCTCGAACAGGCCGGCCCCTCCGCTGACCGGCGGGATCAAGGCCAACTCGTCGCCGTCCCGCAGTGGCTGGTCGGGCGATACGTACTCGGCGTTGACGGCGTACATCAGGCTCGCCGCGTAGGCCGATAGCCCCGGGTAGCGCTGGCAGAGCAGGCGGTACGCCTCGCCGGCGCTCAGCCCCTCGCCCAGCTCCACCTCCGTCTCCCGCGTGCCCGCCAGCTCGCCCAGGCGGGCGAACAGGCGCACCCTGGCCTTCATGGCGGCACCACCCCATAGAGGAACCGGGAACACGGCACAAGGAACAAATTGGGGTAGGGGCGGTCTTGTTCCATGTTCCTGGTTCCTTGTTCCAGGACAAGTCTAGTGTACCTGTCGCAGGCGCGGCAAGGCGACGACGGCGGTGCCGGTAGCTCCGGCCAGCGCCACCCCAATGACGAGAACGGCCGTCGTTGCGCCGATCCCCTGGGCGATGGCGCCGATGAAGATGCCGTTCATCATCATGAACGCCGGGTTCAGGGAGAGGAGGGACATGAGGCGGCCCCGCACCTCGTTGGGGGCTACGTTCTGAATGACGGCGGCCGCCGCGATCATGGCGGCGTTGAACGTGGCGGCCATGAAGAACTGGACGACACTGAACCAGACCAGGGAGCGCGTGGCCCCCCAGGCGATGAGCAGCAGGGAGCTGCCGAACATCCCCAGCAGGAATATCCAGCCTTTGTACCTGAAATCGCGGGCGAAGGAGAGCCCGTAGCCGGAGACGATGTAACCCAGCCCCCAGAAAGCGCCGACCACCCCCCACTGGAAGGGGCTGCCGTGCAGCACCCGCGGCACCCAGTAGGGCGACAGGTTGTAGATGGCCCCCATGGCGAAGGCGCTGACGGTGAAGCTGACCAACAGCAGGGTCAGGACCTCCCGGTGCCGGCGGGCGTAGCCCATCCCCTCGGCGATGTGGGAGAGCATCGAGGGGGAGGCGGGCAGACGGCGGCCCCGGTAGTGGATCAGCAGCAGCGAGGAGAGGACGGCCACGTGGCCGCCCAGGCTGAGGGCGAAGGCGCCGCCAATGCCCAGCGTATCCAGGGCGGTGCCGGCCAGCAGCGGCGCGATGGCGAAGCTGGTCTGGAGCGCCGCCGTGGACAGGGAGACGGCGTTGGTGATGTCCTGCGGCTCCACCACCTCCACGATGATCGCCTGCCGCGCCGGCAGGTCGAAGGACTGGGTGGCCGCCGCCGCGAACAGCAGCACGAACACCTGCCACACCTGGATCGCGTCCAGAAGGATGAGCAGAGCGAACAGCCCGCCGACGCACAGCGCCGCCAGCTGCGTGCCGATGGCCAGCCGGCGCCGGTTCAGACGGTCGGCGAAGGCGCCCCCCATCAGGGCCGAGATAAGTACCCCCGCCCCGCGGGTCAGGCCGGCGATGCCCAGCATCAGCAGCACCGGGAACGACTGGCCCAGGGCGCGGGGAAAGTGCGTCTCGATCAGCCGCCCGATGGCCATGTACTGGAACATGATGGTGCTGCTGGCCAGCAGCATCCCCAGCCAGAGGACACGGAAATCGCGGTGCCGCAGGGCGCCCAGGGCCGCCAGGCCGAGGAAGCTGGGCCTGGATACGGCTATCGTCGGCGCTGGGGGGATCGCTAGCTCTTCACCGGCCTCCATGGCGGGGCCATTGTAGCATCGACGCTATTGATGGCAGCGCTTGGCCGCTGTTACGATGGCGGCGGCCCCGTCGCCCCGGCGCAGCCTATAGGAGTCCGATATGAAGTTCCCCGCCAAAGGTACGCCCCGCGATCAGCTCTCGGCCCAGATCCGAGATGCCCTGGCCCTGGACGCCGACTGGCGGGGTGGCCGCATCTGGAGCCTCGTCTACTTCGCCGGCGACGACGTGGCGGAGGTGCTCAAGGACGCCTACAGCGCCGCCTTCTTCACCAACGGCCTCGGGCCGGGCGCCTTCAAGAGCCTCAAGAAGTTCGAGGCCGAGGTCATCGCCATGACCGCCGACCTGCTGGGCTGCCCCGGGGCGGCCGGCAACATGACCTCCGGCGGCACCGAGAGCATCCTGATGGCCGTCAAGACGGCCCGCGACTGGGCCCGCGCCGAGAAGGACATCGCGGAGCCGGAGATGGTGCTGCCGGTCAGCGCCCATCCTGCCTTCGACAAGGCGGCCCACTACCTAGGGGTGAAGCCGGTCCATATCCCCGTCCGGGAGGACCTGCGCGCGGACGTGGAAGCGGCCCGCGCCGCCCTCACCGACAACACCGCGCTGGTCGTCGGCTCCGCGCCCTGCTATCCCTTCGGAACCATCGACCCCATCCCGGAGCTGGCGGCCCTGGCCCGGGAGCGTGGCATCTGCTGCCACGTGGACGCCTGCCTCGGCGGCTACCTGCTCCCCTTCCTGGCGCGATTGGGCTATGAGGTGGCGCCCTGGGACTTCACGGTCCCCGGCGTGACCTCCATATCGGCGGACAACCACAAGTACGGTTTCGCGGCCAGGGGCGCCGGGACGGTGCTGTACCGCGACCGCGAGCTCCGCCGCCATCAGTTCTTCACCGCCACCGACTGGCCCGGCGGCCTCTACGGGTCGCCGACCATGACCGGCAGCCGCCCCGGCGGCGCCATCGCCGCCGCCTGGGCCGTCCTCAAGTACCTCGGCGAAGACGGATACCTCCGCCTCGCCCGAGTCATCATGGAGACCACGTGCGCCCTCATCGACGGCATAAACGCCATCCCCGGGCTCTACGTGCTGGGCCAGCCCGACATGAGCGTGTTCCCGTTCACCTCAGACAGCGTGGACATCTACGCCGTGGCCGAGGCCCTGGACGCCCGCGGCTGGCACCCGGACCGGCAGCAGATGCCGCCCAGCCTGCACCTCATGGTCACGCCGGCGCACCGGGACATCGTTCAGCCCTTCCTGGCCGACCTGGCGGCGGCGGCCCGCGGCGCGATCGGGGGGCCCGCCCCCAGCGGCAGCGCCGCCATGTACGGCATGTTGGGCACCGTGCCGGACCGCGGCGTCGTGCGCAAGGTGATCCTGGACTTCATCGACGGCCTGACCGCAGTCAGCGAAGAGGCGTGAGGCTCGGATGCCATAGATGCTCTCGACAATGTGCGAGTCGACACTGCCCTCCTTCCCGCTCGTCCTGAGGTATCGAAGGCCTGTCCTGAGCGGAGTCGAAGGGACGAGCGGAGCGATGACCTTCCGCTCATGCTTCGACAGGCTCTCAGCGCGAGCGGGTCGCGACGCCCCGCGACGATCAGCACAATTCTGGGAGTGGCCCATTCTGAGGGAATCGATCAATCTCGGCGGCAGCAATGACCATTAGCAGCGTCCGAAGACAGGGCCGCCCCTTCCTCTCGTCGGTGTGGGAACGGGCCTTGGACCTGGTCTTCCCGCCCCGCTGCGTGTCTTGCGGCGCCTTCGGATCGTTCCTCTGCGAATCATGCCTGGCCGCCGCGCCCAGGGCCGACCCTCCCCGCTGTCCCGTTTGCTGGATGCCTGTCCTGAGCCGCGCCGAAGGGCCTGGGGCAGCGGCAGGGTCATGTGCTCGCTGCCGCCGCCAGCCCCCGGCCTTCGTCGCCGCTCGCTCGGCGTTCGTCTACGATGGGGCCGCCCGCGAGGCCGTCCACGCCCTGAAGTACCGCGGACTGTCGGCCCTGGCGGCGGCCATGGCCGGGCCCATGGCGGAGTGTCTCCGGCCGTGGAACCCATTGGTGGAGGCCATCGTGCCGGTGCCCTTGGCCGGACGCCGCCGGCGCCTGCGCGGCTACAACCAGTCGGAGCTGCTGGCGCGGGAGGTGTCGCGGCCGGTGGGCTTGCCGCTGGCGGTGAGGGCGTTGGTGCGGCGCCGCGCCGCGCCGCCCCAGGCCCGCGCCGCCGACGAGACAGCGCGGCGGCAGAACGTGGCCGGGGCCTTCGCGCCCGGCCCGGAGGTGCCGAAGGGCGGCGTCCTCCTCATCGACGATGTGCTGACCAGCGGCGCCACCCTGGACGCCTGCGCCCGCGCCTTGCTTGATGGAGGCGCCGGGCGGGTCTTCGCCCTCACTTTCGCCCGCGAGGACTGAGGCAGCGCTGTGCTAGACTTGATGGGCCTTTGCAGGTGAAACAGCACAGCAGGCTTGATGGGCCTTTCCGCGGGAGCTTACAATGGAATTCCTGGGTACGCATTTGAGCTTTGGAGGTAGGGTGCAGGGATGGAACTGATCTTCCGCGGCAAGCATTTCCCCATCAGCGACGAGTTCCGCGACTACGCCGGCCAGCGACTGGCCAAGCTGGCCCACTACCTGCCCGCCGTAGGCCACGCCATCGTCGACGTGCGGCGGGAGGCGAAGGGGAGCCAGGGCCGCTTCGTCGTCCAGGTGACGCTCAACGCCAACGGCACCTTCCTGCGTGCTGAGGAGCGCAGCTTCGAGCTCATCGCCGCCGTGGACGCCACCGTGGACGCTCTTTCCCACCAGGTGAAGCGCTTCAAGGAGCGGAAGCTGTACCGCAGCGAGCGCCGGGTCAGCAAGGAAGAGAGGCTGCCGGTGGCGGAGAGC